>JACQFU010000369.1 GCA_016199905.1 Candidatus Wallbacteria bacterium | reverse complement strand
AGGAGTTCGAGGGCGAAGCCATCGATAGGTGTCTTTGATTCATGGGCATTGGGGTTAGTCCTGCTCGCCAAGCAACGTGGAACGATTCCCTCTGCCCGATCTGTGCTGGAACGGCTGAGGCAAGCAGGAATGTTCCTGGCGGATACCCTCATGAACCGTGCCTTGACTCGCGTGGACGAGTAAGAGAACTGGGCGAGGCAACTCACCTGACGGCGATCGTTACCGACTCACGACCGGTCATTTGGACGACTAGAGGCGCCTACGCTATCTGGCGGGCGAGCGTAGGAATCGAACCTACCCAGGACGACTTCCGCCGCCCCACGACGGGTTTGAAGCCCGCGCCGGCCACCAGGCCGGATGCAAGCCCGCGTTGCTGCTGCACACTCTACCCGGAGTTGCCCGGGTTGCCAAGTGCTGCCCGGCATCCTCGACATCGCTCCACATATTTCGCGCCCCAATCATCGAACGATCCCTCGGCTGCCGGGGTACTCATGACGAACACCAGCCGTGGGCCGGCAGTCCGCTGCCGGGGAGGTGCGCGTCATGAAGAACCCGGTGACCCTGACGACGGGAGTTTGCTGCGGAAGCGCCAAAGCAGACGCCCTCGCGCTCTGCGCCCGCCGGCCGCTCGAATCCTACGCGCAGACCACGGTCCTGGCGGCCTGCGCGGCCGTGGCCGCCGAACCGCTGGCGCGCGACCTGGTCCTGTGGACAGCGAGCCTCCCGGGCAATGCCGGCGTATGGCGCGTCCTGGCGGCGGGCCTCGAATGGCTGGCGTTCCTGACCGTCTTGGGGCAGCTACCGGTGCTCGCCGCGGCCTTGATGTGGCCGGCTGTGCGCGGCGCCACAGGCGAAAAGCCGATTGCCCCGTTCGTCGAGATCGTCGCCCGCCTGGCCGGAGGGGCCGTGCGGCGCGCGCTCCACGGCCTTCGCGTGCCCGTGGCGCTGGTGTTCGCCGGCGCGGCCGCCGATCTGGTGTTCGTCGGTGTTTCCTACTGCTTCTGGACCCCCGTGGCCATCGCCGCCGCCAGCGGCGCCTGGCTGCACGCCTGGGCCCGCCATGCCCTCTGCAGCGTCGCCGCGCTGGAGGACGGCACCGGCCCACGGGACGCGCTGATCTCTTCCGAGGCCTTCTGGAGGCTGCACACTCTGCGCCTCGAGTCCCTCCTGCTCGCCTGGCCCGCAGCCGCGATTCTGGGCGGCGGGCTAGCCTCGGCCGCGCTGCCGGGCTTCGCTGCGCCTGCAGTTCTGCTCGCCGCCCTGTGCCTGGTGCTGCCCGCCTGGGGCGCCTCGCTGGTCTACGCTTACCGCGCGCGAACGGAGAGCTCGCCCAGCGACGGCTCCGTCTCCATCTGTCGCGTCGTGATGATCGTGGGAGGCTTCCTCCTGGGGATCGAACTGCTCAACATCTCCCTCTTCTCATGCTGCTGCTGCGGGAGCTTGCCCGAGGGGCAGGTCACCAAGGCGCGCCAGGACCTAGACACGCTCGCGATGGCGGCCCGGCTCTACGAGTCGCGCTTCAAGGCGCTTCGCGGCAACGACCTGAAGCAGTTGCTCGGAACGGTGATGCAGGACATCCCGCAAGACCCCTGGGGATTTCCTTATCACCTCGACAGCGTGCGCGGCACGATGTCGTCCCTGGGCGCCGACGGCCTGCCCGGCGGCACCGACCAGGACGCGGACATCGAATACAGGTTCCGCTGACGCTCCTCGGGCGGCAGCGCCGGTCAGGGCACTCGAGCCAGCACCACCACGCTGTAGCCCACGGCCGTCGCCTTGTCCGGGTTCGCGTAGGCGTGGCGCTGATCGCCGCGGAATGCCACGACGTCGCCCGCGGAGAGTACCCAGCGCTCGCCGGCGGCCGTGAGCACGATGCGACCCGTCTCGCAGGTCAAGTACTCGCGCGTGCCAGGCGTGTGAGGCACGCCGGCCATCAACGTCTCGCCGGGAAGCTCCAGCCGATCGATCTCCATCCCGGGGATCTCGTCGGGCAACAACTTGGCGATACGGACGCCCGTCCTCTTGCGAGCCGGCAACGATCCCCGGGCGTAGTACTGGCATGCCGCCCGGGGAGTGGAGAGCAGCTCCTCGATTGTGACCTGCAGCGCCTGCGCCACGCTGTGCAGCACCACCAGCGTCGGGTTGGCCCCACCCGACTCCAGGTTCGACCAGGTCGCCCGCGGCACGCCCGCCAGGAGCGCCATCTGCTGCTGCGTCATTCCGCGCTGGCTCCTCAGCCCCAGGATGTTCTTCGCGATCCGCTCGGAGAGTCCGTCATGCATGCCCAAAGGATGGCGCGATGACAACAAGTTGTCAAGCACGACAAACCATCGTCGTCACGCCGTAGGATCGAAGTGACTGGAGGAAGAAAACATGAACTTCGAGAACAAGGCAGTGCTCATCACGGGAGCGAGTCGGGGGTTGGGGGCCGCGCTGGCCAGGGAGCTGGCCGGGAGGGGGGCGCGCGTCGCGCTGGTCGCTCGCGACGGCCCCGAGCTGGCTGCGGTCGTTGGCCAGATCCGCGCTGCGGGCGGAGAGGCCCACGCCATCGTGGCCGACGTCGCCGACAAGCAAGCCGTCCTGCCCATTGCGGGAAGCGCGTCCGCCGTGCTCGGGCCTATCGACCTGCTCGTTCACAACGCCAGCAGCCTGGGACCCGTGCCGATGCGGGACTTGCTGGACACCGATTGCGAGGACCTGGAGGCGGCGCTGGCCACCAACCTCGTGGGCCCGTTCCGGCTCAGCAAGGCCCTGGCTGGGCCGATGGTGCTGCGCGGAAGCGGCACGATCGTCCACATCACCTCCGACGCTGCCGTCCGAGCCTACCCGGGCTGGGGAGCCTACGGCGCCTCCAAGGCCGCGCTCGACCATCTGTCGCGCATCTGGGCCGCCGAGCTCCAGGACACGGGCGTGCGCTTCCTGGCCATCGATCCCGGAGAGATGAACACCCGGATGCACGCCGACGCGATGCCGGAGGCCGACCCGGCCACCCTGGCCGACCCGGCCGACGTCGCGCGCTCGATCGCCGGCCGCCTCGCGAGGATCGACGCGCCCGAGAGCGGCTCGCGCCTGGAGCTCGCCGCGGAGGAGGTGGCGTCATGACGCCCGCAACCTGGCCCAGGAGCGACGCGCTGGAAGGGCGGCTTCTCTGGCTGGAACCGCGTACGGGGAAGATGGCCGATGCGCAGGTCCGGGATCTCGCGCGGATGCTGCGGCCAGGCGACTTGCTCGTGGTCAATGACGCGGCGACCTTGCCGGCGTCCTACTGCGCGTCATGGCCTGGACACGATCCGGTCGAGGTGCGCCTGGCCGGACCGGCGTGCGCCGGCCGCTGGCGGCTGGTGCTGTTCGGTGCGGGCGACTGGCGCCAGGGAACGGGCGAACGGCCCGCGCCGCCGCGCCCCGCAATCGGGGACGTGCTCACGCTGGGAGAGGGGCTAACGGCCACCATCGAGCAGGTTTCGCCGGTCTCGCCCCGGCTGGTCGAAGTGGAGTTCAACGTCGAAGGGGCCCAGCTGTGGTCCCTGCTTTACTCCCACGGCAAGCCCGTGCAGTATCGGTACGCGGACGACGAGCTGGCCGCCTGGCACGTCCAGACGCCCTTCGGCGGAAGGCCTTGGGCCGTCGAAATGCCCAGCGCCGGCCGTCCATTGCAGTGGGCGTTGCTCCTGGCCTTGAAGCGCGCCGGGGTGCGCCTCGCGACCGTGACGCACGCGGCGGGTCTCTCGGCCACGGGCGATCCGGCGCTCGATCGGGCGCTGCCGCTGCCGGAGCGCTTCGAGGTGCCCGCCGCTACGGTGGAAGCGATCGCGGCCACGCGCGGTGCGGGCGGCCGCATCGTCGCCGTCGGTACCAGCGTCGTCCGGGCCCTGGAGAGCGCGAACGTCCTGGGGGGCGGGCGGCTGGTCGCCGTATGCGGCGAGACGGATCTGCGCATTGGCCCGGGCTTCGTCCCTCGGGTCGCCGACGGTATCCTCACCGGCATGCACGAGTCCGGCGAGAGCCATTACGACTTGCTGGAGGCCTTCGCTCCAGCGGCACTCTTGAACCGCGCGACCGCGCACGCCGAGTCGGCGGGTTACGTGGGCCACGAGTTCGGGGACTCGACACTGATCCTGGCCGCGTGATGCCAGCCCGGCCTCCGTGCTGTAGCCTGAAGGCCAGATGAGCCGTTTCGATTCGCTCGAAGAGGGGCTGGGAGTCGCGGGCCGGTACCGCATCCTGGAGAAGCTCGCCGAGGGCGGGATGGGCATCGTCTATCGGGCCGTGCAGCTGTCGCTGGATCGGTGCGTGGCGCTCAAGGTGCTCAAGGGCAGCGGCGCTCCGGAGGCGGAGGCGGTGCGGCGTTTCCTGGCCGAAGCCCAGCTTGCGTCGCGCATCTCGCATCCGAACGTGGTGCGAGTGCTCGATTCGGGCGCCGGCGCGCGGGGTCTCTACATCGCCTTCGAGTTCGTGGAAGGCCAGAGCCTGAGGTCCCGGATGACGGAAGGCATCACTGCGGCCCAGGCACTGCACTTTGCGATCCAGGCCTGCCGGGCCCTCGAGGCCGTCCACCAGGCCGGCGCTGTGCACCGGGATGTGAAACCGGAGAACCTGCTGGTCGAGAGGGAAGGGACGCTGAAGCTGGCCGACCTGGGCATCGCCAAGGACCTGGGGAAAGGCATCCAAACTCGCGTCGGGCTCCTCTTTGGCACCCCAGCGTACATGGCGCCCGAACAGTGCATGGGCGCGCCGGTCGGGCCCGCCGCCGATCTCTACTCGCTCGGCGTGGTGCTCTTCGAGATGCTGACGGGACGGCCGCCGTTCGCCGCCGATTCCGCGGGGGACTTGATCTCGCTGCACATCGAAAGGGAGCCGGATGCTCCATCGAGTCGAAATGCTTTGATGCCGCCGGAATGGGACGAGTCGGTCGCCAAGGCACTGCGAAAGGCGCCCGCGGAACGCTATGCCTCCGCGCGCGAGTTCCAATCCGTGCTCGAGCGGATGGCCGAACAGCTGCCCGTATTCGAGACTCGCAGACCAGAGATCGGGTAATGCCCCCAGGGCCTTCAAGGGAAC
>JACQFU010000368.1 GCA_016199905.1 Candidatus Wallbacteria bacterium | reverse complement strand
TAGCCCGTAGCCCGTGGCCCTTCCCTAGAAGTTGATACTGACCTTCGCCTCGGTCGTCAGGGAGCGGTAGCCGGGGTCTCCGGCGACGGTGGGGCCGGCGTCGGTGAGATCGGCGCTCACCTCCACCAGGGTCGAAGTGTTCATCCGGTAGTCGGCCTTCACGCCGAGCTTGTCCTTGAAGCTGTCCAGTCGCGTGCCGCCGGTGGTCACGCCGTCGATCGTCGAGTGTTCGAAGCTCACCTCCGAGCGCAGCGGCAGCTTCTGGGGCGACCAGCGAACCCCCGCCTTTGCCGTCCAGGCGTCGTCGTGGAACCGGCCCGTGCGTCCCTTCTTCTCCAGCCCCGCTTCGGCCGTGAGGATGCGGCTGAGGATCTTCTCCAGAGCCAGTGCGTGGCTCAGCTCGTTCTCGTCGACGCGCAGAGCATGGTCTTGCGCCTCCACCGAGCGGCGGGTGACGGTGGCCGAGAGCCCACGAGGGAAGGCGTTCAACACCTGGAGCGAGCGGACCTGCTGATCGCGGTCCAGGGGGGCGAGGCTGCTCTGCGCGCCTGAGTTCTCCAGCTCCGTGAGGAACCGCAACTTCTCCGTTGGGGCGTACTTGAGGCGGTAATTGAGCGCCAGGTTCTCCGAGAGCATCCGCTCCGAGAGTTTCTCCTGCTCGCGGTTGGCGCGGAACTGAAGGCGGTGGTCGAAGCGCTTGGAGGGCCGCCATTCCACGGTGTTGCTGCCGAGCAGTCGCAGGACCGGCTGGTCGGTGATGATGGTGCGCGGATCGCGCGGGTTGGGAATCCACTCGGGCGGCAGTCGCGGGTCGCGAACCCGGACGACCCGGTTCCGCTGCTCGGCGCTCCCCTTGACGTCGACGTGAAGCTCCCGGTTGGGCTCGAAGCGCAGTTTCACCTCGCCGGTGTCGGTAACGCTGTTCTCCTCGGTGGAAAGCGCGGTCAGCCGGCCCGACTCGACGCGCCTCAGCAGTGAGAAGTTGCCCTTGAGTGTCTTCATCGGAGTGACGTCCAGCAGCAGCTGCCCGCTGGTGCTCTCGCCCAGGCCGGGGCGGCGCTGGTTCTCGACTCCGGCCGACCATCCGACGCGCTCGGTGCCGCCGCTTCCAAGGCTGAGGCGGCGCGTCACGTAGTCCTGCGCAGCGTCTCCCGGAAGGGTGGTCTCGTTCTGCTCGTTTTCGAAGCTGGCCTGGGCGTCGAGGCCCAGCAGGCCCGCGTTCACGACGGCGGTCAGGACGTCGCGGTCCTGGTTCCCGGAAACGCCGCCCGGTTTCTCGGTATCCTGGCGCTCGGCGCGCCTTCGGACTGAAACGCTCTTGTCGGTCCCAAGGTCGTAATTTGCAGCCGCCAGCAACGCGCCGAAGTCGATGGTGGGCGCCGCCGGATCGGAATCCAGGTTCGTGGACGACCGATCGACCTTCAAGTTGGCCGAGAGCCGGCTGTTGATCTCGTATTCGCTGGCCAGGCGGGTCACCCGGACATCGCGGATCAGGTCGCTGCGCTCGTTCAAGCGGACGAACTCCTTGCGCCCGACCGCCTGGAACTTCGGCCCCACCTCCTGGTGCGACAGATCGAACGTCAGGTCGCCCTCCTGACGCGCCAGGTCGAGATCGACGGCCAGGCCCGTTTCGTCGCCCTTGCCGGAAAACGACGAATCCGCCCTGAGGCGGCTTGCGGCCAGCTCGGCCTTCAGCAGCATGTCTTCGAAAACGGTCACCTGGCCGTCGGCTGCCGCGACGGACAGGCGATTTTGCTCGGGCGGCCCGGTGGCGCCCTTCGGGTCGTCCTCCGAGTTGGTGACCAACGAGAAGGCCACGTACTCGTCGTCGGGCTCGCGCTCCTTGGGGTCGTCCAGCCCGTCGAAGAAGTAGCGGTCGCGCACAGCCAGCAGCGTGCCGACGGAGGTGTTCTCCTTTCCGGCCACTTCGAACTCCACTGTCAAAAGCGACGAGGGCTCGATCGGGAGGAGGTTGTGCCGGATAAGGATACTCCCTTCCTCGTAGTCGACGTCGTAGTCGCGGCCTCGCTCGAGGCGACGGCTGTCGAGCTGCACCACGTCGCTGCCCTGGACCACGCGGATGTTGCGGTGGCCCGTGGCGTCGGTCAGAAGGAACTCTTGCTGGCTTCCGTTGCCCCGAAAAGTCTGGCGCCGCTGCCGGCCCTCGGGACGCGCCGCCAGGAAAGTCACCAGGTGCTTGCCCAGAAGCCCCGTCGCGGTGAAACCGAGCGCCCGCTTGTTGAAGAGCAGGTACTTCGTGTCGTCGAAGAAGAGCGGCATCCGCCCGGCGGCCAGGTCCCAGACGCGGCCGTCGACGCTCACCAGCAGTTTCTGGTCTTCGCGCGCCTGCAGCGAGTCGTCGAACGACAGCTCGAGCTTGACGTTGTCGAAGATCGTGCCGTTGACGTCGAGCCGCAGCGATTGATCGAAGCCGTTGCCGGTGAGAAACGAGCCGTTGTCCGCGATGAACTGGGAGAACGAGCCGCGCTGCTCGTAGCCGCGATAGCGGAACTCCTTCTGCCCGCTCACCTCGAGCTCCGCGCGCAGGGGGGGCGCGAAGACCAGGAGGGCAAGGCAGACCAGGGCAAGGACGGTATTCGACTCAGGCCCACAAGGGCGCGGAAGGGACATCGGAAGGGAACGGGTGCTTTGGCTTTGGAGTGCGACTTCAGGTGCGGGGGCGACCGTTGCCGCCGGGGTAGGCTGGGGCTCTCTGGGGATGGCCTCCTTGTCGGGCAGCGCCCGGGGCTAATTCAGACTCAACGGAGCTCCTGGGTAATCGGGCTCATGTTGAGCTCGGAGAGACGGATCTGCTGGCCAAGCTCCTCGACGGAGTAGCGGTGTCCGAAGGCCCACAAGCCCTTCAGGAACTCGCCTGCCGCCGGGCGGCTGTACCAGCGCTTGCCGAAGCGGCTATTGATGATCTGGCGAAGCTCGGCCTCGAAGATCCAGGCGCGCAGGAAGTGAGTCCCATAGAACGCGTCGTCCAGATCGTAGAGGGCCGCGGTGGGATCGGCCGGGACGTGCAGCGCGTTCTCGAGGGACCGCTGGTAGCTCTGCTCCAGCTCGGCGACGTCGTAGCACTCTCCCGAGTGCAGCTTCGACTCGAAGAGGAACTTCGCCGCGTAGCGCCGGAGCATGTAGAGCTTCCGCAGCTGGTTGAACTCCAGGAAGTCGCTCTCGGCCGGGATCTTCAAGAAGTCCCAGCACCAATCGTCGTTCAACGTGAAGTACTGGAAGAGGAACGCGTAGGTCTCGGTGACCGCGTAGTCGCCCAGGTACTTGTACTCGAACTCCTCTCGCTGGCTCGTAAAGCAGTAGTGAAGAGCGTGGCCGACTTCGTGGAACAGCGAGAGACAATCCGTGAGCCCGCCCTGGGGCCGCAGCAGCAAATAGACCTTGTCCGGCACGCTGACCGGCGTGCAATGGGCCTGAGGGCTCTTGTTGGGCCGGTCGGCTCCGTCGATCGTGAGGTTCTTCAGCTTCTTGAGGTCGACGCCCATCCCCAGCAGCGTCCTCTTCAGGATCGAGAGCAGCCGCCCCTCCGGGAAGAACTTGTCGTAGACCGTGCCGCGGAAGAGGAACATCGTGTCCCAGGCGGCGATGTCCGCCGCCCCGACGTCGAGGTGTGCCTTGGCGAAGCGGTCGAGCCTGGAGGTGTAGTAGCTCTCGGAGGCGCCCAGAAAGTTTTCCAGCTGCCGGCCCAGGAGCTCGAAGTTGACCTTGAAGAGGAACTGGTACAGCTCCGTGTAGCTGCGGCCTGTCAACTCGCGCGCTCGTGCGTGGAGTTTCTTGACGCGCTCCAGGCGAAGGCCGTTGCTGTCCCGGATCACACTTCGGCGGCCCTCGTAGGCCTCGTGGCGCGCCTCGCGCTCGGGATCGTTGGCCAGCTTCACGGCGGCCGAGTGGAAGCTGATCTCCTGGCCTCGGAAATCCACGGTGGCCGTGCTCTTCAGCCGCGCGAGCTGCTCGTCTTCCTCGCGAACGCTGGTGTCGACGGCGGTATCGACGGCGAAGGCAAGCAGGAATCGCAGGCGCTTCTCCTCGTTGGGGGCCGCGTCGCGATGCTGGAGCAGCAGCTCCTTGATGGAATCGGGAGTGAAGAGGTCGGCGTACTTGGTGTAGAGCGGCGCGAGGTCGAGCGAAGGCTTCAGCCCGGCCATGTGGCGGTGGCGCTCGAAGTTGGACTCCGAGACGTAGAGCTGGGCGCGTCGGCGGTAGAGTTCGAGATCCATCGCTAGCTCCTCCCGGCCAGTGGCGCGGCCGTCTGGCGGCATATTACGCACGCGGATGGCACTCCAGGAAGACCCTCCGGAGGTTCTCGCGGGTGAGGTGGGTGTAGATCTCGGTGGTGCTGATGTGCGCATGGCCCAGTAAATCCTGCACGACCCGGATGTCGGCGCCGTTGTCCAGCAGGTGCGTCGCAAACGAGTGGCGAAGCGAGTGCGGCGAGATCGTCTTGTAGATGCCCGCCCCGCGGCAGCAAGCCTGCACCATCTTCCAGCAGCTCACTCGCGACAGGCGGCCTCCGCGCACGTTGAGGAAAAGCGACGTCACCCGGACGCGCACCGGAAACTGCGACCGGGTGCAGGTGAGATAAGTCTCCAGCTGGGTCCTTGCGTCGTCGCCGAACGGGACGATCCGTTCCTTGTTCCCCTTCCCCACCACGCGAAGGAGGCGGTCGGCCAGGTCGACGTCGGCAGCCGTGAGAGCCAGCAGCTCCGAGACGCGCAACCCGCATGAATAGAGAAGCTCCAGCATGGTCCGGTCCCTGTGGCCTAGCGGCACCGACGCGTCCGGCACCGCTAGGAGCCGTTCGACCTCCTCGGTGGTCAGGTAGGCAGGCAGCCGGCGCAGACGCCGCGGCGGCTTGAGCGCCGCGGCGGGGTTGGTCCTTAGGACCTTCTCGCGAACCAGGAACCGGAAGAACGAGCGCACGGCCGCTACTTTCCTGGCCACGGAGCTGGCCTGGAGCGGCACCTGGGCCAGGCTCTGAAGCCACACCGAAAGCGCCGCAGGTTCCGGGGGCGCCGCGGTCTCGCCCAGGAACTCCAGAAACTGAGCGACGTCCCGCCCATAGGCGTCGACCGTGTTCGGGGAATAGCCGCGCTCCACCGCGATGTGGCCGATGAAGTCGTCGAGGTGCTGTGCGATCAAGTGGCGAGTCTCCGCTCTCTGCGAGCGTCTCCGCCGGCGAGCCTACAAAAGCTGCCGCGAGTCACTCGCTTTTGCCATCCTCATCGGCAGAAACGCAGGCTGAGGGAGAGTCGGGCCATGGGCTTGGAGGGACTCCGGGCTACGGACTCCGGGCTCCGGGCTACGGACTCCGGGCTCCGGGCTCCGGGCTACGGACTCCGGGCTCCGGGCTTGGGGCTTGCGCAAGGGCCGCTGGGCTCTCTGTGCTGGAGAAGACCCCATCCCACGCCGATGGTGCGAACCCCGGCCTCCCGTAGCCCGCGACCCGTAGCCCATGGCCCGTAGCCCGTGGCCCGTAGCCCGTAGCCCGTGGCCCGTAGCCCGTAGCCGGTAGCCCGTAGCCCGTGGCCCATGGCCCGTAGCCCGTGGCCCGTGGCCCGTAGCCCCTCTCCCCCGGGCGCCTACTGAACGCGCTCGATGTCCGCCCCGACGCCGCGCAGTTTGGAGTCGATCCGCTCGTAGCCGCGATCGATGTGGTAGATGCGGCTGATGTCGCTCTCGCCCTGGGCTGCCAGCGCGGCGAGCACCAAGGCCGCGCCGGCGCGCAGGTCGCTCGCCATCACGGGCGCTCCCGAGAGGTGCGTCGTTCCATTCACCAGCGCACCGCGAGCAGACTGCACCTGGATGTCCGCCCCCATGCGCCGCAGCTCCGCCACATGCATGAAGCGGTTCTCGAAGATCGTTTCGGTGACCAGGCTCGTTCCCTTCGCCAGGGCCAGGTAGGCCATGAAGGGCGCCTGAAGATCGGTCGGATAGCCGGGATGCGGCTGCGTGGTCAGATTGACGGCGCGGATGGTCCGTGGACCCGTTACCTCCACCGAGCCGTCGCCTATGTAGATCGAGGCGCCTGTCTCCAGCAGCTTGGCAGTCAGGGACTCGAGCATGTCGATCGGCGCCTCTTCCACCGTGAGGTGGCCTCCCGTGATGGCTGCGGCGATCATGAAAGTGCCGGCCTCGATGCGGTCCGGGATCACGCGGTGCTGGGCCCCCTGGAGCTTCTCGACGCCGTGGACCTCGATGACCTTGCTGCCGGCGCCCTTCACTCGAGCGCCCATCGAGATGAGCAGGCGCGCCAGATCGGAGATCTCCGGTTCCATCGCCGCGTTCTCGATCACCGTGACGCCCTGCGTCAGCGAGGCCGCAAGCATCAGGTTCTCCGTGGCGCCGACACTGGGGAAGTCCAGGTAGACCAGACCGCCGTGCAGCTTCGAGGCCCGGGCAGCGATGTAACCTTCGCCCATCTCGATGGTGGCGCCCATCGCCTGCAGCCCTTTGAGGTGCAGATCGACCTGCCGCACGCCGATGGCGCAGCCACCGGGCAGAGCGACGCGGGCGTAGCCGTGCTTGGCCACGAGAGGACCGAGCACGATGAAGCTGGCCCTCATCGTCTTCACGAGGTCGTAGGGGGCCTCGAGGTTGGTGACGCCCGTGCCGTCGATCCGGATGGTGTCGGGCTCCAGCCATTCGGCCTTTGCGCCGAGGGTCTCGAGCACGCGGACCATCGTGGTCACATCCCGCAGGCGGGGGACGTTGCTGATCGTGCACGGCCCGTCGGCCAGCAGCGTCGCTGCGAACAGAGGCAGCACGGCGTTCTTCGCGCCACTGACTCGGATCTTCCCCTTGAGGGGATTTCCTCCCCGGATCAGAAATCGGTCCATCGCTCGTGTGCCTCCCCGGCCGGCGGAGGACGTGGAAGTGTAAGTCGCGTCCGCGGCCAAGTCAATCCCGCGTCCCATTCCTTTCTATCGGATCGCGACCTGCGGGGCGGAACCCTCCATACGCCGCGTCCCTTCATTGACTTCGCTTCATGGGCGCCGCTATAATCCGCCGCCGGGGACCTCACCGTTACATGATCGGGCCTACCACCTGGAGGGGCGTCTGAACTACGACACGCTGGAGCAAGAGCTCAATGGGGCGGACGAACAGATCCGCCTGGGTGCCGTGCGACGAGTCCTCACGGTGCCGATGTTCGAGGAGAACCAGGTCCCGCGGTTCTTGAAGGTCCTGCGCGGCACCCTCAACGATCCGTCCGTCGCGGTCCGCTACTACGCCAAGAAGGCCTTCGCTCGCCTGAAGCGGATGGTGCGCCGCTCCGACCTCGGCATCAGCATGCCCGAGGAGGACGCAACACCCGGAGACGGCGAAGCGGTCGAGGCTCCCACCTACGTCTACGGCAGTCGCGAGTACTGGCTCTACGAGCTGGGAAGCCCGGATTACAAGTTCCGCATCAAGGGGATCATGGAGCTGTCGAAGGACCCCTCCGAAGACTCCTACCGGCGGCTTCTGGAGATGCGCCAGCACGAGACCCACGACCATGTCCTGGCGACGCTCGTGAAGTACATCAGTTACTTCCGCCGCCCGGACACCTTCTTTGCCATCAAGGACTTCCTGGATCATCCGGATTCCCGCGTGCGCGCCAACACGATCGAGGGATTCCAGATCTTGGGCGACGCGCGAGCCGTCCCGTCGGTGTTGCCGTTCCTCAAGGATCACGACAACCGGATCCGCGCCAACGCCGCCAAGTTCCTCGTGATGTTCCACCCGGAGAAGGTGCTGGAGAACATCCGCGAGATGCTCGACAGCGGCAGCGAATGGATGAAGGATTCGGCGCTCTACCTTCTGACGAAGGTGGAGGTCCCGCAGGTCGAGAGTCTGCTCCTGGACGCCCTGAAGGATCGCTCCGAAGAGATCGTCGAGAAGGCCGTGCTGGGCCTCGGGTACAACGGAAGCACTCCGCTAGCCGTGGACGCGCTCACGAAAATCGAGGCCGGCTCCAATCCCATCGGAGCAGAGCCGCGGCAGTTCAGCGATAAGCTGAAAAACGCCGCCGCAGGAGCGCTGGAGTTGCTCAAGCGCCGCCTCGAAGCGCGCCAGTCGGCCCGAACGCAGTAGGTTTCCGGTCGTGCGGCACGCGACCATTCGGCGCCCGTGGCTTCGCGCCGGATTCATCATGATTTTCACGATGGTCGCGGTCGCCGTTTCCGGCTACCTGCTGATCGAGTCGGCGCCGGACTTCTCCAACTACGCTCTGCTTTCGCGCTCGCAGGACCTGGACGACGCGCTGGCCGACTTGCGGCGCGCCGTTGCCTCGCAGCCCTGCAGTCTCTATACGACGCTCGGCGACAACACGAGCGACTCGACGGAGGAGTTTCTTCGCAAACGCCTCGAGGTGCTCACCATTCCGCGGCTCTCGTCCGGTGCCTCCAGCCGCCCGCCCTTTGGGCCCGAGGGTTCCGAAAAACCGAGCTTCCTCTCAACCGTGCCGAGCGACCCTTACACGCCGCACCCGCAGTGGTATGACCAGTCGACCCAGCAGGGCCTGTACTGGAGCCGTTCCTTCAACGTCGTCAAGGACCCCACCTTCGCCCCGGCTGCGGTTCGCGAGGCGTTCGTCGAGGGTAGTCACGACGTCTTCTTCACCCTGGTCCCGACGTCAGGCAAGAGCACCCTCTGGAAGGTGAACCCGCTCGGATTCCCCGTGCCCACCGATGCCCTGCTGACCGACTCCGACGACCTGCGGGAGCCGCGCGTGTCGCCCGACGGCTCTCGGCTGCTGTACGTGAAGCGGCGAACGGGCAACTCCGAAATCTGGAGCGCCAACTCGGCCGACGGGCAGCTTCAGACGAAGATCACGAGCGGAACGGGGCAGGTCTTCGATACGCCGCGCTGGACTCCCCTGGGAGACCAGATCCTCTATCGCAACCTGGGCACGCATCAGTTCGAAATAAAGGGCCTGACGGAGAAGACCCGCGCGTATCGCTTCCCCTACTCGATGGAGCAGGTCTTTGCGCCGGCCTGGTCTCCCAGCGGTCGCTACCTGGCGTACGTGGCGCAGGTCGGCGGCGAGAAGCGGCTGGGACTCCAGGACTTTGACGCCTTTGTCACGGCCTGGGAGCAGAACGGCGGGAACGACCAGGACGCCGACCAGAAGTCCGGGACCAGCAGCTCCCGGCTCATCGATCCGGCGCTCATCCGGCCGCCCCAGGGGAACCTCGGCACCAACAAGCTCCCGGCGTTGCCGGTGACGCCTGCGTGGTCCACCGGAAGCGACCAGCTCATCTACGTCGCCGACAATGGCATCTTCCGGCGAATCGACCTGAACACGCTGACGATCGCGGACCTGCCGCCGGCCGGCGGCATAGCGGGCGGGTTCGTGAGCTGGCTGCCGAGGGCGGCTCAGGGCTCGACGCTCACGACTTCGAGCTGGCTCCTCTTCGCTCGCCCGTCCAGCTCCAGCGGCGCGCCCGGCATTTTCCGGAGGCAAGTCGACGACAAGAAGGGCACCGAGTATCCGGTGGCCGACAGCTCCACGGCGCCGGAAGGGGCGACCCCGGCGGACGTCACGAGCATGGCCGTTTCGGTTGCGGGCACGCATCTGGCCTTCCCGTCGGGCGACGGAAAGCGGTTGTACTCCTGCGCCACCGACGGTGCGGATCGCGGGCAGGGCCGGCTCATGAAGCTCTTCGAGACCTCCGCGGGCCGGATCGAGTCCCCCGAGATCGGGCCGGTTCGCAGCTACTGGAGCTATCCCCCCGCCAACGTCACGATGATCGACGCAAGCCAGCCGGGGCGCTTCGACGTGAACTCCTGGCGCGACTTCGTCCGGGCGGCCCAGGACTTCGACGGAGACAACAAGTATGGCGCGCAGTGGCTGCGAGTGGAACCGCCGGCGCGAGCCGACTCCATCCTCTTCGACAATGGCAAGCAGAGTTTCCTGGTGACGCGGACCGATCCGACCCACCCGGGCGGCAACCTCGGAGACAACATCGAGCCCTGCTGGTCGCCGCGAGCGCAGACTTGGGTCGGCCGCGAGTCTTCGGCCCCCATTCCGGGTGAGCGGCCCGTCAACTTGTTCAAAGTGCCGTTCACCAAGGGCTCGGCGACGACGGTCCGCATCACGACAGGGTTGGAAGCGGCCATCAGCCCCGACGATCGGTTCGTCGTGGTTTCGCAGTACTTCACGAAGACCACGACTTTTCCTCCCGACCGGACGCTGTATCCCATCGAGAACATGGACTTGAAGCTGTTCAATACCGCCGGAGCGGTCGATCCCAAGCCGAAGGTGTTGACCCCGGACACGCCGAACACGCAGGACCGGGAGCCTGCCTGGTCGCCCGACGGCCGCTACATCTACTATCAGCGGGAAGTGCAAGAGGCGCCGTCGCTGGCAACGCACGGTTCCTCGATCTATCGAGTCACGGTGGACGGGGCGGTACAGACGGAGGTCCAGGCCATGACTCCGCCGGAGAAGCCGATCCCGAGCGTGACCACGCGCATGGAGTACTACTCGCCGGCCGTCAGCCCGGACGGGACGCGGCTGGCCATGATCGGCCGGGAGCGGTTGCGCGCGACGGTCGGCGGCTTGGGTGACTCCGGCGACGTGATAAGCGAGACGTTGTTCGTGAAGGACTTGATCACGGGCGTGTCGCCGAAAGCGATCCTGCGGTTCGCGCATCCGAACCATCCAAAGAATGCGGAGTACGGCTACGATGCTTCCGAGACGTACTGGAGCCTCGACACGCCCAACTGGACGCCGGACGGCGAGGAGATCGTGCTGCTGCGATACCAGAGCACCGCCGGATTGGGCGCGATGAAGTTCCCGCGGCAGACCATCTACTCCTGGGACCCTAACGGCAACGGCATCCCGTACTTCCAGGACCTACGCAACGCCGATGGAACGGGGGGCGACGGCGACCAGGAGATCATCCGCGTCCTGGCGTCGGACCCGGCCTATCTGGTTCACGGTCGGGCGCTCCACAAGAACTACGACGTGCTGGTGAGCACCAAGCATGACAGCCCGGCCGTGCTGGACCAGGGTGCGGCGGGAAAGCGGGAAGTGCGCGTCTTCCATCCGCGCCTGGCTCCCGGGGCGATGGTGTTCCAGCGCATCCTGACGAGCGACGCCCAGGCAAGCGGGATCGGGGCCTCGCTGGGCGATCTGTGGTACGTGCTGTCGGGGTTCGTGCGGACCTCTCCGGGAACGCAGGATCTGCACGCCGCGCAAATCATGCTGCAGGTGCTGGACGGCTCGGGCTTGCTGGTCGACCAGGCGCGTGCGGACCCGCCCGCCTTCCGCGTGGGCGTCGTCGACGTGGGCGCCTTGCAATGGACGCGATTCTCCCAGGCGATCAACTTCGGCACGCCGAAGAACCCCGGACCGTTCACCTTCAACCTGGTGCTCTTCTCCACCGGGGGCGTCGGCAGCTATGCGGACTTCACGGGGCTGATGCTGGAGCGGGCGTTCGACAAGGAAAAGCCCTACCCCACCAAGTTCAGCCTGGGATGGTCTATCTTCAGCCCCAATCAGGACTCCGATCCCCGGGTCCCGGAGGGAGCGTTCTTCCAGCGATAACTCAGGAGTGATTCGATGCGAAAGATGATTTGGAGCGCGATGGCCTTGACGGCGCTGCTGGGCTTCGCCTATCCTTGGCGGGCCGCGCAGGCCCAGGGCGAGGTGGCGAAGGAGGCGCGAGACTCCTTTACTCGGGCGCTGGCCAGCCACCGCGCAAAGAAGGTCGACGCCGCGATCGACGAGTTCATGAAGGCCTATGCGGCCGATGCGCGAGTGCTCACGTTCAACGACGAAGGATTGCTCGACACGGCCATCACGGCGCTCGCCGGGAGGCTGGCGGCCAACCCGTCGGACCTGGACCTGAACTTCAAGCTGGGCGAGCTGAACAACGTAAAGGGCTATAGCGAGGACAGCCTGAAGTGCTACCGCAAGGTGCTCCAGGTCGCGCCGCAGTCGCCTCAGGCGGCGGTCGCTCGCGAAGAAGTGCGCAAGCTCGAGGCCGCGATCCAAGCCGCAAAGGCCGTGCAACAGTCGCGCCCCGCGAAGGCCAACCCCGCGACCCCTCCACCCGATGCGCAGCCGCCCAAGCCCAGCGCCGAGGAAGCGGCCCAGAACCGCATCCAGCGGCTGCAAGAGGAGCTGGAAGCCGTCAAGAAAGAGAACGACGAGGGCAAGGAGAAGCTCGAGAAACTCCAGAAGGAGTACGACGAGCTGGCGAAGAAAGCGGACCAGTGGAAGTTCTACTACAACCGCTTCTTCGCGGACCCGCGCAACGTCCAGAACCTGCAGCAGGGCAGATGAGAAACGCCCACTTCGAGCTTGGGCGATTCCTGGCGCGCCTCGTGTTCACGGTGATCAATGTCCGCTGCACCTTGGACGGCGCGAAGAACCTGCCCGAGGAGGACCAGCCGTTCGTTCTGGCCCTCAATCATGCGTCGATGCTGGACGGCCCGCTGGTCTGGTCGGTCATAGAACCGCCCATCTACTTCGTCACCAAGCGCGAGTTCCATCGCGTCCCGGTCCTCGGCACCGTCAGCAAGCGTGTCGGCAACATCGCCATCCAGAGAGGAAGCATCGACCGGACGGCGATTCGCGGAGCCGTCGAGTACCTCACCGTTCGCAAACGCTCTATCGGCGTTTTCGTGGAGGGCACGCGTACGCCCGACGGCGAGGTGCACGAGGCCAAGACCGGTTCGGCCCTGCTGGTGCTCTTGACCGGCGCGCCCGTGATCCCGGCGTACATCCACGGCACCTTCGACATCTGGCCCCGCCACGACCGCATCCCGGGATGGGGCCCCACCGCCGGCATCACGCTCGGGCCGGCGCTGCGGTACGAGCGCTCGGGGGAGAACCCGTCGAAGCAGCGGCTGACGCAGGTCGCGGGAGAGATCACGA
The DNA here is from genome assembly GCA_016199905.1 of Candidatus Wallbacteria bacterium. Classification (GTDB taxonomy): domain Bacteria; phylum Muiribacteriota; class UBA6191; order JACPRK01; family JACPRK01; genus JACPRK01. The sequence continues at coordinate 1,129 of JACQFU010000368.1, read as the reverse complement.
GCGCGATCGCGGGGTTGAGGAAGAGCGTGCTGGCGAGAGAGGGGAAGGGGGAAGGGGGACCGACCGGCAGATTTGAGATTTGAGACCGAGAGTCTGCAGATCCTTGACTGACACACAGAAGACAGGCGATTATCGATTCTAGATGGGGGGACGGGCCCGGGGGGGAGTTCGTCGACTGTCGGCACTCGGTTTCAAATTTCGAATCTCCCGGTTGAAGTCGTCTTCCGACCGGCTCGTGCTGTATCCTGCCGCAAGGGATCAGGAGGCGCCGCGATGACAGGACCCATGCAGAAGCAGATGAAGGACGCCCAGCGGATGATGAAGGAGCTGATGGAGCAGCAGGAGAAGCTGCAGTCGGCCACCTATGAGGCAGCCTCGGGCGGAGGAATGGTAACGGCCTCGGTGAACGGCAAGTTCGAGCTGCTCTCGCTGAAAATCGAAAAAGAGTGCATCGATCCGAATGACCCCGAGATGATGGCGGACTTGGTGCGCGCCGCCGTGAACGAGGCGATCCGCCGCGCCCAGGAGGCGCAGTCGCAGTCGATCGCCGGCATGACGGCGGGTCTGAAGCTGCCGTTCTAGCGTGGCGCACGCTGGTTCTCAACACGTTTCCGTTCGCCCCGAGTCGAAGGGCAAGATCCGACGCGGTCCTCATGGTTCGACAGGCTCGCCACGAACGGAAAGAAGCGCTCGATGGACTACGCTAGCCACGAGGCTGGAGCCTCATGAACTATCCCCCTTCCCTCGCCCGGCTGATCGCGGAGTTCGGCCGCTACCCGGGCATCGGCCCCAAGACGGCCGAGCGGCTCGCGTTCTTCACGCTGGGGCGCCAGAAGCCCGACGTCGAGGCGTTCGCGCGCGCTCTCTCGGACGCCGTGGAGAAGCTGCACCCCTGCAGGCTTTGCGGCGCCATCGCGGAGACCGAGCTCTGCCCGGTCTGCGCCAGCCCAAAGCGAGACCGCACGCGCATTTGCGTCGTCGAGAAGCAGAAAGATGTGTACGTCTTCGAGCGTTCCGGAGTCTTCGATGGCCTCTATCACGTCCTGGGCGGCGTCATCAGTCCGCTCGACGGCATCGGCCCGGAGGACCTGCGGGTGGCCGAACTGGTCGAGCGCGTGCGGGAGCCAGG
>JACQFU010000326.1 GCA_016199905.1 Candidatus Wallbacteria bacterium | reverse complement strand
CATCCATGCAGTGCGCCTCGAAGACGGCGTGCCCAGCGAACCGCCGCCGCAGCGCCTCGACGTACTGGGGCTCCAGATCGAGCGAGACAATCCGCTCGCGCTCGCGCTCGAAGAAGTGGGCCGTGATATGGCCGTATCCGCTTCCGACGTCGAGGATGCGTTGGCCTAGCCACGGTTGCAATCGCGAGTAGATCCACCGGTTGTAGCGGACCGCTCCACCCATGATCGCCTGGATGGCGAACGTGTTTTCTTGTGAAGTCGAAGCTGCGCTCACCGTCTCTCCCGATCGACTGCCTGGGCGCGCTTGAGCTCCTCGGACCGCTGCGCGAGCAACCGAACGGCGCGGCTCAACGTGTCGAACACCAGGAACATCATCCCGGCGGTCACCAGAAGCCCGCCGACGACCACTTGCCACCAGCTCACTTGAATGGTCAAGGTCGTCGCATACTGCCAGATCGTGTCGGCGTTGAGCACGACTCCGAGAGCGACCAGGAACGTTCCCAGAGGCAAGAGGTAGCGGAAGAGCGCTCGATCGATCAGCGTCTGAAGCCACGAAGGCGAGCGCAGCCTCCCGGCGTTGGCGAGATCCATCAGCCGCTGGGACAGATGCCCGACGCAGAGCATGTTGAGCCCGCACACGCTCAACACGAACACCGTCACCAACCTGTATTGCATCCACTGCGGCAAGCCGCCGCTGCGCGCGTAGAGGACGGCCGGATAGATCGCGTAAGCCAGCGCGATTGCCAGGAAGAGGCCGCCCCCGGCGGCGTAAAACCGAAAGGGTTGATACGTGAGCGCCGTCAGAACGATGATGCCCAGGAAGCGGAACCCGTCGCGCACGACGGAGAGCTTCGACTTGCCTTGGCGCTCCCGGTACGGCATCGGCACTTCGACGATCTTCAGCTCCGAGTCGAAGAGCGCTCGACACGACATCGCGGGCGTGAACGACAGACCGTCCGGAAGCGGCTGCAACCGGGGCCAGACGCTGGCCCGTAGGACGCGCATCCCGCTGGCCGAGTCGCTCACTCGCCGGCCGCTCCAGACCGAAACCAGCGCTGCGAAGAGCGCGTTGCCGACCCGTCGCAGCACGGGCATCTGGCTGCCGGCGTGCAGCCTGGAGCCCAGCACGATATCGGCGTTCGCGCCGATCGCCTCACGGCAGAGCGCCTCGAAGAAGAGCGGATCGCAGGTCCCGTCGCCGTCGAGAAACCCCAGTAGATCCCCCGTAGCCGCGTCGAAGCCCGTCTTGAGCGCGCGGCCGTATCCGAGGTTGCGCGGATGGCTGACAAGCCGGGCCCCGGGAATGGAGCCGACAATGGCCGCCGTCTGGTCCGTCGAACCGTCGTCCACGACGACGACCTCGAGCTCCGAGACGCCGGCATCGGCCGCGAGCTTTGGCCCCGCGGCCAGGCAACCCTCCACGACCCCTCGAATAGCGTCGGCCTCATTGAGGGCGGGAACGACGATGGAGAGTTTCATGGGTTCTGTTTCCCCTGGCGTTCCCTCGCCAGCAGGGCGAGGCCGCCCAGGGCCGCCGCCAGCGCGATCAGGCTGATGCAAAGTCCCACGCGAAAGGCCGCCGGCACGTACCACATCTCCAAGGTGTGTTCGCCCTGGGAGACCTCGACGCCGCGGAACACGCCGTCGACCGGACGGATGGGCCGCTCCTGCCCGTCGACCGCCGCCTTCCAGCCGGGGTAGAGAGCGTCCTCGACCACCAGCAAGCCTTTGCCAGCCAGAGCGAACGAGACTCGGAGGGAGTCGCTTTCGTAGCGAGCGAGCACGCAGGAGGTGATTTGCGCGGGCTCCAGGATTTCCTGGCTCGCCGCAGACTCGAGGGGCCGCTCGAAAGCCACGTCATTGGGCAGTCTCATCAGGATTTCGGGAGCGCAGTTCACGGGCGAACCCGTCAGCCAGGCGCGCTTGGCCACGAAAGCCCGGGGCACGCCGGAGACCTGCCGGCAGCGCACTTTCCCGCCGGGCTCCGAGCGCAGCGTGTACTGGACTCCGGCAGCAGCTGCGAGCGGCTCCTGAACCTCGGCGCCGGCCTCTCCGATGGCCTGCAGGAGCTGCACTTGGCAGACGAGCCGGACCGAGATCATCTCGTCCAACGGATTGAGCCCGAAGGGGACGCCTCCCAGGTTTCGCAGCAGCTCCCGCTTGTACACGTAGTTATGCTTCACGGTCCAGTCGAGCGAGGTGGGGAACGTCAGCACGCCCAGGTTCATGTAGCGCGTCGGAGCCTTGCCCGGCTCCCGCGGCGCAAAGCGCTCGGCGGCCTGCGGTTTTTCCGCCAGAAGCGCGTCGTCGGCCAGCGGCAGGCTCTGGATCGTCGCGGCGGCGAGATCGCCCAGCGCCATCAGGCCGATCGCCGTCCAGGCGAAGCGCCAGGGCATCTTCCGGCGCGCCGCGAGACCGACGAGAGCCAGGAAGGTTACGGCAAGCGCCATCACGAAGAACGAGTTCGTCTTCCAGCCGCGGGCCACGGCTTCCAACAACTCGGTTTGCTCGGTCAGGCCTTCGTGTCCGCCCGAGAGGAAGGCCCGGGCGATCTCGACTCCGGCAGAGGACAACTTCACCAGTGCCCAGGCGAGCCCCACCGCAGCCGCCGTGACTGCCATCGAGAACGCCGCGACGCAGCGGCGCCCGCCGACCCGCAGTCCCTCGAATCCCAGGGCAGCGGCCAGCGGAAACGCGAAGCCGGCCAGGAACAGGTACTTGCCTGGGAACCGGAACACGCGCATGAACGGCAGCGCCGTCGTGAACCAATCGAAGAACGGCGCGTGATGCCCGAGGGCGATCAACAGCGCGAGGAGGCTAATCGAAATCGCCAGGAGTGAAGAACGTCCGCGCTCCGCGCCGACGGCGTCCTCTCCGGCGCCGAGTCGCTTGGAGGGCACGAGCCATCCGAGGGAAGCGGCCGCCAGCGCCAGGACGCCCAGGCCCAGATAGAGGTCCGGATAGTACGAAACCCGGCCGCCGTGGAAGTTTCCTCTGTAGAACAACGATCCCGGCTCGGGAAAGCTCATCGGAAGCAGAAGGCCGAAGAGGTTCGCGGGGTCGATGTCTTGCAGCGTCCTCTCGGACCCGGCCAACCCGGCTGTCCGGTCGGAGAGCAAAAAAAGTTGTGCTAGAGGCAGGTACTGGTACGCCAGGAAAAGTCCGGCCAAGCATGCCGCCAGCAGCGCGCCTGCCGGCCCGCGGCGGCCGCACCCGTCCCCGGCGACGGGCCGAAGCCACGGCGCGATCGCGAGGAATCCGATCGTGAGCAGGAGGTACATCGGGTCGCAGCCGCTTCCCTCGACGGCCAGCACCAGCGCCGTGGCGATCAGGGCTCGCCAGCTCTGCCGGATCAGAAATCCCTCGAAGCAGTAGAGCGCGGCCGCGGTCCAGACGAGCGCCCGCTGCAGCGACAGAATGCAGGTGATGCTCACGTCGAAACCGCTGAACATCGAGACCACTGCCCCGAGGGCCGATGCTCCTCGGGAAAGCTGCCAGCGACGCAGGAGCAGGTAGAGAAAGGTGGCCGCGAGCGGAGCGTGCACGACGGTGAAGACGTCGTAGGCCCTGGGCATCGGCAGCATCAGAAGCAGCGGGACCAGCGGGTAGAAGGAGAGCGAATGCGGATCGGCCTGGAAGGGGTAGCCCGTGCAGATTCGGGGTTCCCAGTGCGGCAGACGGCCGTGGCCCAGAGCGTCGACCGTCATGCAGGCGTACGGGTAGTAGTAGGCCAGGACGTCCCGGAAGTAGAACGACTGTTTCCCGAACAGCACGGGGAAGTAGAAGAGCCCCGCCGCGATCCAGAACGCGGCGATCCAGAAGAAGTCGGCTTGCGCGAGACCCGCGCTCACGCAGGCGCTGCCCGCGGCCGATTCGTCCGTCTGCTCGGCTTCGTCGCCCACCTTCAAGCCTCCCCCTGCGTCTTCAGCAACTCGAACGTGAAGATCCAGGCGGCGAGTTGAACGAACGGGATCCGGGTCAACACGGAGTCGAGCGCGTCGAGCGCAGGAAGCAGCGGGCGGGCCAGCGCGGCGAGCAGGCCGGCGATGTGCCAGTAGCGCACCTCGCCCAGGGTGAACCAGCCCTGGGCCAGCTCCAGGTCCGCCAAGGTCAGGATGTGATCCTCTTCCCAGCGAGTGCGGCGCGCGGGCGTGAGTTTTCTGTACAACCGAATTGCGGGATTGTAGCCGAGCGCTTCCACCGCGAGGATCCGGCCGCCGGGCGCCAGGATTCGGCGCAGCTCCGAGAATCCGGCCGCCAGGTCGAGGTGGTGCAGCACCCCGCTGCAAACGACGATCTCGACGGAGCCGTCCGGTAGCTGCGTGTTCTCCGCGTCGGCCTGGAGAAAGCGCGTGCTCGAGGCAAGGCCGGCCCGCTCGGCGTCTCTGCGGGCGTTCTCTATCGAGACGCGACTGATGTCGATCCCGATGGCCAGCTTCGCTCCGGCTCGCGCTGCCCGGATGGCGTTGGAGCCCTCTCCGCAAGCGTAATCGAGGAACACCTTTCCGGGCGCGCGGCGCGCGATCCAGGATTCGAGGTAGGCGCTCGAGGAGGCGCTCGCCCGGAAGAGGTCGAGGGCAGCGTGGAGCTTCTGCGTCACGCTCTCGCCTGGGCTGGCCTCGCGCGTGCGGTCGCGACGCCGGTCGTGAAACTCCAGCTCGTCGCGCTTGCGATGGCCCAGCGCCTCGATCCACGCGGTGTCGGCGTGGGCCTCGAGCGCGGCCAGGCTTCTGTCCAGAGCTTCGATGTCCATCTGTGCGGCCCACATCATAGCCTGGACGGCGCTTCGAACAGGACGTGTGCTTGCAGACTTCCATCACAAAGCGCATCTCGACACTGCGGCACGGAGTCTATTGTTCATGCGGGTCTCTCCGTGTCTTCGGGCCTCAAAGAACTCTCGGATGAAGTCCTCGGGTCCAGCTCGTCCCAGGTGCGGGGGCGTTCCCCGGAGACCAGGGAACAACGCCGGATCGTAGGAGTATCGGCAGGGCGGGCCTCCGAGTCTGCCGAGAAGCCGCATCAATACTGGGCGGGCGCAGAGGCCCGCCCTACTTTGGATTCACGTATTTCGTGGCTTCCCACGTTTCCGCGTCGCTCCCCGGGGACCAGAATCCCCTTGATCCGTCCGCTGGGCCGGGGGAACAATCGGAGGGCTTCGATCTCGATGTTGGGCCGCTCGTTGAACCGTTTCTCTCCGGCACTGCTGGGCCTCGCAATCGTCTGCTACCTGGGCGCGTTCCGCCTGGTGGCCGATTTCACTTGCGACGATGCGGGCATCAGCTTCTGCTACGCCCGGAACCTGGCGCAGGGGCGAGGTCTTGTGCTGACTCCCCACGCCGAGAGGGCGGAGGGGTACTCGAACTTGCTCTGGGTGCTTCTCCTCTCCGTGGGGCTGCGGCTGGGGGCGGTGCCGGCAGAGCTTGCGAAGGGTCTTTCGCTGGCCGCGGGATTGGCCTGTCTCGGGCTGCTCTGGCGGCTGCCGGCGCGGCTGACCCGGCGCGAAGCCCGTCCCATGGACGCTCTTCCGCCGCTGCTGCTGGCGCTCTCGGCGCCCTTTGCTTTCTGGACGGCGGGCGGGTTGGAGAACAACCTTTTTTGTGTTCTGATGCTCGCGGCCGTCACTCGCTTCGACGCGGAAAGGGAGCGAAGGGACGCCTGGCCGGTCTCGGCTTTCCTTTTGTTCCTGGGGGCGCTCGCCCGTCCCGAGGGGCCGCTCTATGCATTGTTGGCGCGGCCCGCCGTCACCTGGAGTCGAAGAGGAAATCTGCGTGCCACGGCCTCCTGGACGGTGGCGTTCGTGCTGCCGTATGCCGGATTTCTGGGCTGGCGCTGGCTCTACTTCGGAAGCTTGTGGCCGACGGTCTACCTCGCCAAGATGCCCGCCGGTGCGGCGTCGGGACTGTTGCCCGGGAGTCCGGGCTGGATGTACCTGGCTGGCTACGGCGAGGAAGCACTGCCGCTTTACCTGGGACTGCTCGCTGCGTGGGGTCTGGTCCGGCTTTGCCGGCAACCCAGCGGGTTGTGGGCCGCTTCGTCTCTGGCGTCGAGCGTTCTCTTCGTTCTCGCCAGCGGCGGCGACTGGATGCAGCATCATCGCTTTCTCACTCCGGCGCTGCCGTTCCTCTGGCTGGCGCTGGGTGAAGGCACCGGCGCCTTGGCCGGCTTGTTTCGCGGGTCCGGAACCGGGCGATCGGAACGCGGTCTTCGAAGTGCCGCGGCGGCAGCCGCCGTTGCGCTGGTCGTGCTCCGCGTCGGCGTGCCGCAGATCCTTGGCCTCTCGCGCACGGCGGACGGCTACCGCGTGACCTTTGCCAGTCGCGTCCTGCGGGGCGAGATTTTCGGACGCATGGCGCGGCAGGCCGGCATGACGGCTGCGGTCCTGGGCGAACCCGATGCCGGCGGCACGGCCTGGGCCTCCGGGCTCGACCTGTTCGACATCACGGGGCTCACGGACCGGATCTTGAGCAAGCTCTGGACGGACCCGGTGTTGAGGGACGAGTACGTCTTCGAGCAGCGCCGGCCGGAGTTCCTGAGGTTCTCCGGCGTTTGGGCCGAGGCGACGGGCTTGCGCCGCTCGCCGCGGCTGGCGCGCGACTACGTAGCGTTGCCCAGGCTGGCCTGCGATTTTCCGGGCGACGAGAACTTCGTTCGACGGGACGCGTTCGTCGTCGCGCCTTCGGAGGTTCCGGAGGACCGGGTCGACGCCGAGCTTCGAGGCGAGCTGGTCTTGCTGGGCGTGACGCGGGTCTGGGCGACGGTCGCTCCCGGTGGGCAGGCACGCTTGCGGCTCTACTGGTCGGCGCGCTCTGCGGCGCCGGGGGATTACCGGGTGGAGGTGCGGCTTGCGGGGCCTGCCGTCGTGACTTCCGCGCACGTGCTCGCCCAGGGCTGGCTACCGGCGTCGGTCTGGAGGCCTGGCGAGACGGTTCGCGAGCGAGTTGCCCTCGACCTGGGCGCCGCCGCTCCGGAAGGTGAATATAGACTGGAAATATCCGTTAGGTCCGAGGATGGGCGAGAGCTGGGGACGGCGAGAGCGGATGCGCCGGTAAGGGTTGCGCGGGCCGCGGCGCGGCGGCTGGCACAGGAGTCGTTGGAGGAAAAGACTCCTCCGGCGGGAGCTCGGGAGTCCTGCGATGCCTGGATGCGCCGCATGGAAGGATTGGACGCCACCAGAGCCCTGGCGCCCGACGAGCGGGAGTGGGTGCGGAAGAGGGCCGCCAGGGCGCTGGCCCGGAGGGCGGTGCTGGAGATGTCGGCGCCGGAAGAGGGCGGCCTCGAGCGCGCGCGGGAAGCGGTCGCGTGCTGGGTTCAGGCGCGCGACTGGGGTGCGCCCCAGGGGGACGGCGACGGTCTTGCGTTCGAGTTGCTCCGGCGAGCGCGCTCGGCCGCGGCGTCGAGCGATCGGGTGGGCGCCTGCCGGTGGATCGGGCTGGCCGCGCGCGCCGCGCCCGCAGACGCGCGCCTGCTGCGGGAGCGAGACCTGCTCTGGGATCGGCTGGTCGATGCCCGGACGGCCCGCCAAGAGGGACACTTACCTGCCACCGAACACGTCATTCGCTTGAAGTGATGCCTGAGCGCCGTCGCTAGCGCTTCGTCGCTCTTGCGCGATTTCAGCACATTTCAGTCAATGTCAGCCCCCGAACATCGGAGGCGACGCTAAACTCCTCGAGCAATTTCTCGGAACGCCCTGCTCGACCTGGCAGGGCGAGAGTTGTGAAGGAGTTGACCGTGCCTCGGATCTCGCGAGTTGTCGTCCCCGGAGTACCGCATCACGTCGTGCAACGCGGCAATCGCCGACAGCGTGTCTTCTTTCAGGAAGCCGACCGCCGACTGTACGTCGAACTCTTGGGTGCCACGAGCCGCGCTCACGGACTGGAAATTTGGGCCTACTGCCTCATGGACAACCACGTTCACCTGATCGCGGTGCCTCGCGAAGAGTCCAGCCTTTCCCTGGCCATCGGCGATGCCCATCGCTGTTACACGCGTCACGTGCATCGGCGCGAGGGCTGGCGGGGCTATCTCTGGCAAGGCCGATTCCTCAGCTACCCGCTCTCCGAGCGACACTTGCTAGCGGCCGTGCGATACGTGGAAAACAACCCCGTGCGGGCAGGCATGGTGGCCAAAGCCGAGGACCACGTCTGGTCGAGCGCAGCGTCTCACGTGCGGGGAACGGCCGATCCGCTTCTCTCCGCTCATTACCTGTCGAAAGAAATCACTGACTGGGCCGGGTATCTCGAAGGCGATGATGGGACGATGCGTAATCTCCACCGTCGCCACTCCACGAGCGGTCGTCCACTGGGCGAACCCGATTTCGTGCTCGAACTCGAAAAGCTCACGGGCCGGGAGCTGCTTCCCAAGCGAACCGTCACGGCCACGCACCACGCTAGGCCCCGCAAGCGCAGACAGAAAAAGGAAGCATGAGCCTTTGGGGGCAGGTAAGTGTCCCACCTGCGCGGCGCCTCGTGGTTGAATGCTAAGGAAATGCAGGACCATGGGAACTAGTAGATCGTTTTCAAAACAACATGGCAGTGAAGAGAAAGACTTTCAACACGGAGGCACAGAGACACGGAGGTTTCTCTCTGCCTCTG
>JACQFU010000011.1 GCA_016199905.1 Candidatus Wallbacteria bacterium | reverse complement strand
GGATGGAAGGTTGGACTAGTTTGCGCCCTTCTGGTTCTCGTTCTGAATCGGGTGCATCTCCATGTTGACGCCGCCGCGGGCTACGGGAATGATGATCTTGCGGCAGTTCGCAAAGAGCCGGACCGTGGGCTTGCCGCCGAACTTCGGGTTGAGGGACGGGCCCTTGTAGGGCACCTTGGCCGGATCGAAGTCGTAGATCTCGACTCGCATCCGACTGTCGTGCTTGTCGCTGGTGGTGCGAGCGTTGGAGGTGAAGCGCCCGTCTTTCTCGGCCTTGAACTTCGCCATCGTCCCCTCGAAGACGGGCGTGGCGTTATCGGGTGAAGCTGCCAGCGCCTCCTCCGAGTAGATCTTGAGGTACAGCTCATCCCAGGTCGACACGTTGTCGGTCGGGAAGATCGAGACGGTCAAGCGCACGTCCTCGTCGGCAGGCATGATGTCCCCGGGAAGCGTGATTGCCTCGGTCACTGCGCCCTTGAGCAGAGCATAGCTGTCGGGAAGCTGGATGACGTCGTCACTGCCATCGCTCTTCACGATGCCGAGGGTCTTCATCGTCTGCTCGTTGGGGAACGCCATCTGCTCTTGCACCGGTGCCGTCGGAGAGAGCTGATCGGAGGTGGCCTTCGTGCTGACAGGCGTGTCTCCGGCAGCCAGTTCGCCCTTGCGTGTGGAGAAGGGCTCCGGGGCCAGCGTGTGCTCGCCGCCTCCTGCGTTGGCGATTTGCAGGATCCGTGTGGCGCCGGTCTTGGGGTTCTGCATCGCCAGCGTGACGTCCGGAGGCTTGTTGTCGATGACCGACAGGGACCCTTCGAGTTGGCCCGCAGGCTCGTTGTTGCCGTTGGCCTTCGCCGAGACCACCCACGGAATCTTGCCCTCGAAGTTGTAAGGGGCGTGTTCGATCGGGACCTTGACCTTGAAGGCGCTCAACGTCGCCGACTGGCACTCCGGCATCGGGAAGTTGGACGGGAGCTGGATGGTGCCGACGAGGCCGTCCTTGCCGGGTGTCGAGGCCAGGATGTCCTTGGTCAGCTTGGGGTCCTGCCAGGTGCCCGAAGCGAACTCCTGCATGCTCTTGGCCTTCGAGGCGGCGGCAGTCATCTTCGGGCAGAACTGGTCGGCCACTCCCATGCTGGCGCGGCCCGGCCATCCGTCGATGGTCGGGTTGGCGCCGGGCCCTCCCAACTCGGGAGTCCCGCCGCCCATGCCGGTGCCGCCGGCAGGCGGAGTCATACCGAACGTATCGCCGCCGTTGTAGATGTGTGTGCCCTGGATCTCGCCGGTGATGGGGTCGACCTTCAGATCCTGATCCTGCTCGGGCATGAAGGCGAGAGTGCTGCCGGCAGGCTGGACGAACTTCGGGTAGGTGACTTCGATCTTCGAGACGTGGTCGGCCTTGTTGGGGTCCACGGTCTGGCCGGAGTGCGCGTTGGACATGACCCAGATCACGGTGTAGAGATCGTCCTGCGAGAACGCGGGCGTGCGCGTGCCGGCCTCGTTGTCGAGCGGGTCGCCGGTCGTCGAAAAGACCGGTCCGGGCGCGGCGCCCGTCATCATCATCGGCGGCGTGAGGTTGGCGACTTCAATGCGCTTGGCAACTTCGCCGCTCTCGGCCGCGTCGGGTTTGCCGGCAGCCGAACCGTCGTTGCGCACGACCGCCATCCGGAACTTGACCTGGTAGTCGCCGGGCGTGGAAGCGGTGAACGAAAAGTCGGGAACGTGCTGCTTGTCCTTGAGCTGCCCCTTGAGGGGGAACCCGTTGAAGGGCGGATTGTCGACCGGCGGTCCGGTGCTGGTGTTGGACGGCATGAAGGGCAGCCAAGCGTGGCCGCCCAGGGTATCCGCGAGCTTCTTGCCACCGTCGACCGTACCGAGCTGATCGGCCTGGAGGAGGTCTGCATGAGTCTGGGCGAACTCGAAGGTGCCGAGCTTGTCTGCCGCGGCGGCCGGGACAATCGACCACTCGTAGCCGACCTTGATCTGTTCGTTCTTCTTGGGGTCGGTGTTGTCGAACGTCTCGACGATCTTGTTCACGTTCTCGTCGTAGATGCTGGCATCGACGGGCGCCGCGATCGTGTAGACGCGATACATCACCGGCATGGCCTTGTCGGAGTTCTTGAGCCCGGCAATCGGCTGGCCGCTCAGCCCTTCCTGAGACTCGGCGACGCCGAGCTTGGTGTGACCCGGATTGTTGGTGTCGGGATCGTGGGCAATCGGCTTCTCGCCCTTTCTGTCGTCGGTGGCGGGGCCGAACTCGTTGGCGAACTGGCCGCTGGCCTGGCCGAGGGTGTGAATGACGGGCGGCTTGTTGGCGACCTTGTCATCGAGGTTGGGCCAGAATACGGAGAGGGTCGATGTCGTCGCCGGCACTTTTGTGTCGTCATCGAACATCGCCGGCTTGAAAAGAGTACCGGCAGAGGCCGTGCCGAACGTGACGGCGACGCAAACCAACACCAAGAACAGGCGCACCTCGCGACTCATCATGGAACCTCGCTTCCGTTCGAACCCGGACACCGCGGCCGTCGGACTTGGCCGGGCAGTGGGAGCGGACAGCGCTCCTTCTTTAAGCGTAGGTCCGAAACTCCTCCACGAGTAGACGAATGTTGTCCCGGGCTTCATTTCATGCCATGTTCCGTAACCCAGGTAACCTCCAAGGGGGCCGGCGATTTGGTATCAAGGAGAACATATGAGACTCTTGCCGTCGATTGACCCGAGGTTGCGCCACACCGTGGCCGGCAGCCTTCTTCTCGCATGCGTTTTCGCAGCGGCGCCGCCGACGGCCGAACCCGGGAGCGCCGCCGAGCAGTCCCGCGCCGAGGAGTCGGCGCCCGCTTCGCCCTGGAGCGCTTATCGCCCGCCGACCTCCGGGAGTCCCGCATCGGCGGGTGGAGGAGCCGCCGCGCCGGCAGCGCAGAGCGCCCCCGCACCCTATTCGGACGTTCCAGCTCCGCAGGGTCTTTTCACTCCACCGGCCGTAGCCGTCGTCGGACCCGGCCCGTCAGCGCCGGCTTTCCTGGAGCTTCCGGCCCCGCTGGCGCCCCCCGCGGCCCGAACTTCGCTGCCCGGAAACGTCGCCGTCTCCGTCGTACGCCTCGGCTTCGTGGGCCCGCTGATGGGGCACCTGGAGCCGTACGGTCTTTCGTGTCGCAGAGGGATCGAGTTAGCCCTGAAGGAAGCCAACGCCGATGCCGAAGGCCCGGCTCGCTTCGAGCTTGTCGCCGTGGACGATCACGGAGACGAGGTCTTCTCCAGCGCTGCCGCCGTCGGACTCGTCCGCGACCCCGCCGTCGTCGCAATCCTGGGTGCCCTGGGAGGCGCAGTGGGGACCGCCGATCGAGTGGCCGGTGCCGCCGGCTGCCCGCAGGTCCCCCCCGCCCCGGCCGAATCGACTCCGGAGAGCGCCACCAACCGCTGGCGCTTCCGAAACCTGGCCGACGACCTTCTCCAGGGCGCTCTCTTGGCCCGCTACCTCTTCGACGCGCGGGGGCTGGGAGCCGTAGCGCTCCTGCACGACGACTCCGGTTACGGCCGGGGCGGAGCCCGAGTGATCCGCTCCGAAGCCGCCAGCCGAAACCGCCAGCTCGCGATGAATGAGGAGTTCCCCCGCGTCGGCGCCGACTTCGCCAGGTACGCCGACGCCATCGTCGCCTCGCGCGCCGAGGCCGTCGTCTGCTGGGGCGCCGCCGAATCGGCCGCCGGTGTCTGCCGGGCCCTCGCCGCTCGAGGCGCTCGCGTCCTGTTCTCGGGTGGCGCCAGCCTCGTCAGCCCCGCTTTCGTCGAGCGAGCCGGCGTCTCGGGAGAGGGCGTCGTCGTCGCCTATCCGCCCGATGCCGCCAGGCGGTATGCGCGCGAGCGCCTGTTCCAGGACCGCTTCCGAAGCGCGTACGGCCAAGAGCCCGATTTCGCGGCACGGGCCGCCTTCGAGGCTGCCGCGCGCATCGTCGCCGCCGTGCGCCGGACCGGCCCGGACCGGGAGCGCGTTCGCAACCTGCTCGCCAGAGACGCCGGCAGGTCCGGCGCCGTGGAAACCGGCGGCGACGCCACGACGAGCATCACGCTGGCCGTGCTCAACGGCGGTCGATTCGTCCCGATGGCGATGCCTCGGGGAGTCCGGTAGGGCAGGTTTCCGCACCGGCCAGTCTTGGGCTGCAAGGCGCCTGTCCCTGCTATCCTGCGGCCGTATGCCCCCGCTAGCCGAGCCGTTGCGCACTCCTCGGCTTCTCCTTCGCCGTTGGCGCGACGTGGACGTTGAAGCGTTTGCCGCGATGAGCGCCGATCCCGACGTCATGCGCTACTTCCCGGGCTTGCTCGATCGGACTGCCACGGAGGCCCTCGTAAAGCGCATTCGCGCCGGATTCGACCAACGCGGTTTCGGTCTTTGGGCCGTGGAACTGCCCGGCGAGGCCCCGTTTCTCGGCTATGTCGGACTCGCCGTGCCTGCCTTCGAGACTCACTTCACCCCTTGTGTCGAAATCGGGTGGCGCTTGGCGGCCGCCCACTGGCGGAAGGGTTACGCCACCGAGGCGGCGGCGGCCGTGCTGGACGCGGCGTTCGGACCGCTGGGACTTCGCGAGGTGGTCTCCTTCACGGTGCCGCACAACACGCCCTCGCGAATGGTGATGGAGAAGCTCGGCATGGTCCGAGACCCGGCCGAGGACTTCGAGCACCCACGCTTGGCGGAGGGACATCCTTTGCGACGTCACGTGCTCTACCGCATCGGCGCGAAGGGCTGGCTGCGGAGGCGCTCGGGCGCGGCAGGGGGCTGACGCCGTTAACGGCCGTGCCGCGACTGCGCGGTGTATGCTTCGCTGGATGGCTACGGACTGGCTGCTCTCAAGGCTCGCTGGCGCAGCGCTTGCGGCGGCGTGCGCCGGCCCTGCCTTGGCGCACGGGGGGCTCGTCCGTCCGCTTGTGGGGTTCGTGGCCTGCCTGGCGGGCGTCGGCGGCGGCGTGCTGGTCTTGCTGGCAGGGATGGCCGTCGTGGCCGCCGGAAAGGCGCCGGCTTCGTCGAAACCCTTGGTTCTGCAAGCCTATCCGCAGGTGCGGCCCTTGCTGCGACAGGCATCCCCCGATCGCGCCTTCCAGGAGGCGCTCGAGCTGGCCCGCGCCCAGCCCGACTGGGAGCTCGGGACGATCGACGCCGACGCCCGGACGCTGTGCGCCGTCGTGAGAAGCAAGCTCTTCCGCTTCGCCGACGACGTCGCCGTGCGCGTGAAGGCCGAAGGCAAGGGTTCGCGGGTGGACATGCGCTCGCGGTCCCGTGACGGCCGCGGCGATTTCGGCGTCAACGCCGCCCGGATCGTCCGCTTCCTCGCGACGCTCTCGACCCGCTGATTCGCGGTGGCCGAGCGGGCGCCACACGCCATCCCTTCGACCGGCCGCCGTCCCTGTTCTTTCCCGCTCCCGCCATGTAACCTGTACGGGCCAAGATGCTCAGCTCTGTCTTTGCCTCCATCGTCGTGAGGGCCATCTACGCCCTGGTAACGGCGTTCGTCATCAGCATCGCGCTCACCCCCTGGGTCATCGAGCGCCTCAAGGCGATGCAGATCGGCCAGCAGGTCCGGGTCGAGGGCGTCCAGAGCCATCGCGCCACCAAGCAGGGCACGCCCACGATGGGCGGCATCGTCATCCTCGTGGCGATGTTTATCTCAACCCTCTTCTGGGCCAAGATCACCCGCTTCACGGTGCCGGTGATGATTTCCCTCGTCTGGCTGGCCATCGTCGGCTTCCTCGACGACTTCCTGAAGGTCGCCAAGAAGAAGGCCGACGGGATGACCGCCGCCGCCAAGATGGCCGGCCAGATCGCGTTTGCTGCCGGGCTCGGTGTCTACCTCTATCAGTCGGGCACCTTCTCCAGGAGCGTCTTCGTGCCGCTCCTGGCCCGCGAGTTGGACCTGGGAGTGGCGTACGTCGGCTTCGTGATGCTGGTGATCGTGGGCGCCAGCAACGCCGTCAATTTGACCGACGGCCTCGACGGCCTCGCCACCGGCGTGCAGATGTGGGTCGCCCTGGCTTATGCGGGCATCGCCTACGTCACCGGCCGCGCCGACTTCTCCCATCACCTCAACATCCCCTACGTCCCGGGCTCCGGCGAGCTGACCGTCGCCTGCGCCGCGATGATCGGGGCCTGCGTCGGTTTTCTCTGGTACAACACGTACCCGGCCAGCGTGTTCATGGGGGACACGGGCTCGCTGGCGCTAGGCGGCGCCATCGGCACCGTCGCAATCCTGGTGAAGCAGGAGCTGTTGCTCGTCGTCATCGGCGGCATCTTCGTCGTGGAGGCCCTCTCCGTCATCATCCAGGTCTCCAGTTTCCGGCTACGCGGCAAACGCGTCTTTCGGATGGCCCCGATTCACCACCACTTCGAACAACTCGGCTGGGCAGAACCGAAGGTCGTCATCCGGTTCTGGATCCTCACCATCATGCTCGCGCTGGTCGGCCTGAGCCTCCTCGGCCTCAACGGGATGCTCAGCGGCCGAAATATGACGGGATGAGGCGAGTGTCCCCGGCGCGCTCCGCGGTCGCGATCGCAGCCGCCCCGAAGGACGCCCTCCAGTGAAGCCCGACCGCACCGACAAGCTCCTCGCGCTCGGCCTCGCTGCGACGGCCGGGCTCTTCGCGGCCGGCCGCATCCGCTGGTCGATGCCGCCGCTGGAAGATGCGGCGATGCTTCTGCGCTATTCGCAGCACGTCGCCGCAGGCCACGGCATCGTCTGGAACCTCGGCGCCCCGCCCGTCGACGGAGCCACGGACTTCCTCTTCATGATGGTGGTCGCCGGCTTGGCGTGGCTGGGCCTGGCGGTGGAGACCGCCTGCCGCGTGGTCACACTGTCCTCGCACGTGACGACGGTTGCGCTGGTCTACCTGGCGGCGCGTCAGCTCTACGACGCTCCCCGGCCGGCCGCGGCGTTTTCGGCCGCGTTCCTGGCAGCGGGCCCCGGCGTCTTCTACGTGGAGGCCTGTTTCGGCACTCCGTTCTTCGCCTTGTGGGCCTGCATCACGTGGTGGTTCGCAGCGACGATTGCCCAGGGGCGGGACAGCGTCCCTCTCGAGCTGGGCTTTGGCCTGAGTGCCCTGGCTCTCGGCCTCACCCGGCCTGAGGGCGTGTTCCTCGGCGTCTTCCTGCTGGCGGCCGTCGTCGCCGCCCGCGGACTGCAGGCCAGCAGACGTTCGATGGCGACTTGGGCCTTTGCGGTTGGAGGTCTCGGAGGCGCCTACTTCCTGTGGCGGTGGCACTACTTCGGCCATCCTCTGCCCAACCCGTTCTACAGGAAAGGCGGCGGCCATCTTTACCTGGACAGCCTGCGGGAGTCGGTTCGGAATCTCGTTATCATGGCGATGCCTTTCTGGCCTGCCTTCGCGCTGGGTCTGCGGTCTCCGGCCAGCCGTCGCCACGTGTTGCGCGCGGCCATCCCGACGGGATGCTTCACCGCGATCTGGGTGCTGCTCTCGCAAGAAATGAACTTCGTTTGGCGGTTCCAGTACGCGCTGCTGCCTCTGCTCCTCATCGAGTGGCACGCCGCGGTAGGCGGACTGGCGGCAGAGCTGAAATGGCCTCCGGCCGGGGGGCTCCCCAAGGCGACGCGAAAGTCTCTGACGCTGGCTCTGGCAGTGGCGGCCATGTCATTCCTGATGCTGGAACAGTGGGGAATCGCCAAGCACCGGGGCTCCCGAGACGGGCGTTACGAGGTGGCCCGCGTCCTGGCGCCCCTTGCCGGCCGCGGCTACACAATCGCCACCACGGAGGCCGGGACCCTGCCCTTCTACTCGGGCTGGAACGCCATCGATGCCTGGGGCCTAAACGATTCCTGGATCGCCCACCACGGGGGAATCACCGAGGAGTACCTCGAGAGCTCGAGGCCGGCGGTCATCGTGTTCCACGAATACTTCTCGCCGCTGGCGCCCAGGGCGCGCGGGGGGCCCTGGTACCAGATGGTGATGACGCTGAAAGGGTATGCGGAAAAGCGGGGGTACTGTCTTGCCGCTTGCTACGGAGAGTCTCCGTTCAACACGCACTACTACTATGTTCGAGACGACCTCCCCGAAAGCCGCGATCTCGTGGCGCGGATTCGGGCCGTCGACTACCCCTGGGTCGATTCCGGGACGCGCTGTCTCAACTTCGCGCTCTTCGCCCCGGCCCCGGCTTGCCTCGCCACGCCCCACTGAGGAAGCGACCTCCGGGCCCGGATCGTACAAAAGGTGGCCTCCGGCCGGCCCGAGTTGTCGGCGGCCCCCGAAACGTGCTATCATC
The DNA here is from genome assembly GCA_016199905.1 of Candidatus Wallbacteria bacterium. Lineage (GTDB taxonomy): Bacteria > Muiribacteriota > UBA6191 > JACPRK01 > JACPRK01 > JACPRK01. The sequence continues at coordinate 5,483 of JACQFU010000011.1, read as the reverse complement.
CCGCGTTCTCTCCCGGCAGCCCGGGCCGCTCTACTATTGGTGTCGGGCCTTCGCCGGGCAGGGCAAACACCGTTCGCGGTACCCCTATGATGCCGAAGCCCACAAACGCCTCCCGCGCCCCGGACCTGCCCAGCCGGATCCTCGTTTACGGCGTCGGCAAGAGCGGCCAGGCCGCAGCCAGGCTGCTGCTCGCGCGCGGCCGCACGGTTCTGTTCTACGACGACCAGGCGCACGCGTTGCCAGCCGGTCCCTGGGGCGATGCCGAGTTCTACTCCGGCAAGTTACCCGAGGCGGCGCTGAAATCGGCCGGGTTGGCCGTGCTCAGTCCCGGGGTCCATCCGGACACGGAGGCCTTCCAAGCCATCGGGCGCCTGGGTCTTCCGTACATCAGCGAAATCGAGCTGGCCAGCCGGCTCACGGACAAGCCGCTCGTCGGAATCACCGGCACCAACGGCAAGTCGACGACCGTGGCTTTGATGGCTGCCGTGCTGAAGGCTGCCGGTCTGAAGAGCCTCTGCGTGGGCAATTTCGGCTATCCCTTCTCCCTGGCCGTGCTGGAGCAGCCCGATCTCGACTGGTACGTCGTGGAGGTCTCGAGTTACCAGCTGGCCACCATCGACCGCTTTTCGGTGCGCGCCGGGATAGTCACGAACCTGGCCGCCAACCACCACCAGTGGCACGGCACGCAGGAGAATTACTTCGCCGCGAAGTTGCGCCTCTTCGACAACATGGACGCCGGCGGCGTGGCCGTCTACCCGGCCGGCTGCGCCTACTTGCGCGAGAACCTGGCGCCTCATCCTGCCCGCAAGATCTCGTTCACGTGGGGAGGCGTGGCGGGCGACGTCGACTGGGACGAAGGCTCCCAGCGCATCCTCTGGCGAGCCACGGGCGAGACGCTGGTCGATCTGGCCCGTCTCAATGGAACCCTGTCATTCGATTACCACGCCATCCTCTGGAACCTGATGGCTGCGGTAGCAGCAGGCCGCGGATTGGACCTGCCGGCGGCGTCCTACTCCCAGGCGGTCCTGGGATTCCAGCCGCTGGAGCACCGGATGGAACCGGTCCGCGTGCTCGAGGGCATTCGCTGGGTCAACGACTCCAAATCGACCAACGTCGACAGCACTCGCTACGCCATTGAAAACTCCCACGCAAAGCTGGTGTTGATGCTGGGCGGGCGCGACAAGGGGCTCGATTTTGGGCAACTGGCCTCGGGCCAAGCAGAGCACATCAAGGCCGTCGTGGCGCTGGGCGAGTGCCGCGACAAGATCGCCTCCCAACTCCGCCCACAATTGCCCGTGCACCTGGCCGGCAGCTTCGAGGAGGCCGTGTTGCTGGCTCGCCGGCTGGCGGGCCGAGGCGACACTGTCCTCTTCAGCCCCGCCTGCGCCAGCTTCGACATGTTCCGGGACTTCGAGCACCGCGGCCGGACCTTCAAGCAGCTGGTGCTCGACATGCGATGAGGATGAAGCTCTCGGCCGCCTACATCGATCAGAAGCTCTTCTTCACGTTCGTCGTGCTGATGGGCTTCGGCTTCGTGATGGTGTTCAGCGCGAGCAGCGTGGGCAGCCTCGAGCATTATCACGACAAGTTCCACTTCCTGAAGCTGCAGTTGGCCTGGTCGGCTCTTGGCGGCCTGGTCTTCATGTTCTTCCTGGTGACCGACTATCGCTTGCTGCGCCCCTACGCCACGGGCGCACTCCTGCTGACAATCGGACTGCTACTGCTCGTCTACACGCCGCTCGGCAAGACCGTGAAAGGAGCGACGCGCTGGGTCGCCTTCGGCGGACTCCAGATCCAGCCTGCAGAGATGGCCAAGCTGGCCGTCGCGCTCTTCATGGCCGACCGGCTCTCCCGCAACTATCGCAAGCGCGATTCGTTCAAGGACTACCTGCTGCCCAATCTGGTCATCGTCGGCATCGTCTGCCTGCTCATCCTCAAACAACCGAATCTGTCTTCAGCCGTGATCGTCGGATGCATCGGGTTCCTGTTGCTGCTGGTGAGTTACAGCAACCTCGGCCACATCGGGCTGCTGGGCATGATCGGAGTCGCCGGGATCGCAGCCCTCATCCAATTGCAGCCCTATCGCTTGAGGCGCTTCCAGGCCTGGCTCGATCCGTTTGGCGCCCAGTTCGGCGCGGGCTATCACCTCATCCAATCGCTCATCGCGCTGGGCTCGGGCGGCTGGCTCGGAGTGGGTATAGGCCAGAGCCACCAGAAGTTTCTCTACCTGCCGGAGGAGCACACGGACTTCATTTTCAGCATCATCGGCGAGGAGCTTGGATTCGTGGGCGGAGCGATCGTGCTCACGCTCTTCCTGGTGCTGGCGTGGCGCGGGCTGAGGACGGCGTTGAACGCGCCGGACCTCTATGGGATGCTCCTCTCGCTAGGCCTGATGGGCGGCATCGTCGCGCAGGTTATCCTCAACATCGCCGTCGTGATCGGCCTGGCGCCGACCACCGGCGTTACGCTTCCCTTCATCAGCTACGGAGGTTCTTCATTGATTTTCAGCATGGCCAGCATCGGCATCATCCTCAACATCTCGCTGGCCGGCGAGCGCGAGCGGCTCTCCAAGTCGATGGGCAAGTGGGCCCGTCGCCCCGACGAGGAGGTGGAGGCATGAAGAACAAGGACGCAATCGGGGCTTTGGAGGCGTCCTCCACAGGCCGATTCCAGAGAAGAGGGCGCAAGAACCTGGCCCTCTCCCCAGCCGGCCCCACCTCGGTGGCCGCCGCGGCCGTACCGAGCTTGCCGAGCCAAGGCCGCAGTTGCCGCCAAGAGGCTCCTCGAATCGAGACTCCACCTATGCAGAACGCCTTCCCCATCGTTCCGGACCGCCTGGACTACTCGCGGCTCGAGAGCGTCAAGAAGTTCCATTTCATCGGAATCGGCGGCGTCGGCATGAGCGGCATCGCCCAGATGTGCCTGGAGCGTGGTGTCGCTGTGAGCGGAAGCGACATGAAGGAGAGCGACGCCACCCGGCGCCTCACCAACCGCGGTGCTCACATCTTCAAGGGACACGCCGCCTCCAACATCGAGAACGACACCGAGGTCGTCGTTGTCTCCAGCGCCATCCAGCAGGAAAACCCCGAGCTGACCGCGGCTCGCGAGCACGGCCTGCCGATCCGCAAGCGCGCCGAAGTCCTGGGTTGGTTGATGGCTGCCAAGAAAGGCATTGCCGTGGCCGGCGCCCACGGTAAGACCACCACGACCAGCCTCACGTCGTGGCTGCTCGAGCAGGGCGGCTTCGACCCGACCCTGATCGTGGGCGGAGAGGCGAAGAACAACGGCAACAACGTCCGCTTCGGCCAAAGCGAGTTCCTCGTGGCCGAGGCTGACGAGAGCGACGCGAGTTTTCTCTACCTGCCGTCGAAGATCGCAATCATCACCAACATCGATGACGACCACATGGATTTCTACGGCAGCTTCGATCGGCTGATCGAGGTTTTCGAGAAGTTCATCAACCACGTCGATCCGAGCGGCTACGTTGTGGTCTGCACCGACAACGGCCCCCTGCGAGATCTGCTGCCCCAGATCCGCGTCCCGACCATCACCTACGGCCTCGACTTCCCCGCCGATTACAGCGCCGACGAGATCGACTGCAAGGCCGGCTCCAGCACCTTCCGATTGCTGGTCCACGGCAAACCCGCCGGCCGCTTCGAGCTGGGCATCCCGGGCCGGCACAACCTGCAAAATGCCCTGGCCGCGATGGCCGTTTCGCTCACGGAAGGTGTTCAGCCCGCCCACGTGGCGCGGGGGCTCGCGAGCTTCAAGGGCGTCAAGCGCCGCTATCAGTTCATCGGAGAGAAGGCCGGCGTGCGCGTCTTCGATGACTACGCCCACCATCCCACCGAGATCGCCGCCACCTTGGCCAGCGTGCGTCTCTCCAAGCCCAAGCGGCTGGTCGTCCTCTTCCAACCGCATCGCTACACGCGTACCGAGTTGCTCGCGCCCCACTTCGCCAAGTCCTTCCGGGACGCCGACGTGGTGATGCTGCTCCCGGTCTACTCCGCCGGCGAGACAAAGCGGGATGGCGTCTCGAGCGACCTCATCTTCCAGCACATGGTAAAGGGCCACCCCTACGTCATCCAGGTGAAGGGCTCCGAGAACCATCAGAAGCTGCTGCCGCTCATCGCCAGTCAGCTCGAATCGGGCGACACCGTGATGACGGTCGGCGCCGGCGATGTCTACAAGATGGGCCAGATGCTGCTCGACTTCCTGGAGAAGAACTGATGCGACCAGAACTCCGAGGTCTCGACGCCATCGCGCCGGACACCCATTTCGACCACCCGGCCGCGCACGTCACGACGTTTCGCATCGGCGGACCGGCCTGGGCGATCACTCACGTCCACACGTCCGAGCAGTTGCGTGGCGCGCTGCGCTTCCTGGCAGAACGCGACTGTCCCTTCCGGATGGTCGGCAAGGGCAGCAACCTTCTCTTCCCCGACGACGGTTTTCCGGGCGTCCTGCTGATCTTGGGCGATGGTTTCAACGAGCTTTCGATCGGCGAAAACGGCCTGTTCACAGCCGGCGGAGGGATGTCGCTTCCGAGGATGGCCAACATCATTGCCCGGATGGGCCTGGGCGGGCTGGAGTTCACCGCTCAGATCCCGGGCAGTGTCGGCGGTAGCGTCACCGTGAACGCCGGCGCCTTTCAGCAGGACCTGCACTCCAAGCTGGCTGATCCTGACGGAGGCCACCTTCCGGGCCGACCCCGCGGACGCCCGCGACGTGCAGCGCAAGCAGAAGGAGTACGGCATCTACCGCGAGAAGACTCAGCCGCTCAAGATGGCCAGCGCCGGCTGCGTCTTCAAGAACCCGGGAAAGGGCTGCTCGGCCGGCGCGCTCATCGATCACCTGGGCCTCAAGGGCGCCAGCGTGGGTGACGCGCGCGTCTCGGAGAAGCACGCCAACTTCATCGTGAACGTCGGCCAGGCCCGTGCCGCCGACGTTCTGGAGCTGATCGCGCTCGTCCAGGCGCGTGCCCTCTCCGAAGCCGGCGCCCGGCTGGAGACCGAGATCGAGATCGTCTCCGTGCAGGACCTCGCGCTGGCCGCATAGGCACCGGTCCCTTCAAAATACGCCTTTCCCACACGCCTTCTGTGTGGTACAATCCCCACCTAGTTTTTTCGCGATTCTGGGGAGCTCCGGACCATGAGCAAAGGTGTGGGCCAGCCGGGATACCGGGTCCGCTTCCGTCCCGGTGAGGTCCGGCCGTCCCGTCGAGGAAGACGCATCCGCGGGTTCCAGGAGCTCTTCGTCGGTGTCACGCGGGCCGCCTACTGGGTCGGACTGACTCTGCTCCTGCTCTACGCGCTCTACCAGAGCTACTTCCTCATCTACGAGACCTCCTATCTGCGGCTCGAGAATGTCCTCGTCTCGGGCAATCAGGTGCTCACGAAGCAAGAAATCCTCGGCCTTACGGGCATCGAGCTCGGCAGCCACTTCTTCAAGTACAAGCCGAAGGAGATCAAGACCGTCTTGCT
>JACQFU010000325.1 GCA_016199905.1 Candidatus Wallbacteria bacterium | reverse complement strand
CGGGCCAGTTTTGGTCGGTGCCCACCTCCCCCAAGACGGGAAGCCATGCCGGCCCGCCGGGCAGCACGGTCACCGGGTCTGTTCCGTGACGCGCTCCGGGGCACGATCTACCCCGGCTTCTCCGCCGTTCTCGGGTGCAGTCTGAAGCTCTCCTTGACCTCGACGAAGACGCGCATCACGGCGCCATCGAACGGAAAGTGAGAATCGCGCATGGACGAGAGTTGCCACTTGGAGTGGCGCCAAGCAAAGAGTTCAACATGCATTTCGCATGGGGTGTTTCAAGACGCAAGAGAGCCGTCGGCTCCAGATGGAACCGGCGGTTCTTTCTACGCCGAAGTTAGCGCTCGGGCAGGGCTCGATATCGCCGAGGGAGCGCTCGACCAGTCTCCTCGTGGAGCTCGCGCACGGCAGCAAGCGCGTTCCGGACGATCCCAGTGACTTCGGCAGGAATGACACCCTCGAGGGTCGCTCACCAGCGTTCCGCCAGCCATCATCTAGCAGGGATCGCGGGCTCCGGGGACTCGCCTCGAAGCCGCCTGCGCTCACGACGCTTGCTCTCCTGTCGAACCACGACTATGCTGCCCTGCCCGATACAGAACTGAAAAAACGACTTCGATGAACAAGCCACGCCGGCCCGGAAAGAGCAGACTGCCGCGCAAGCGCAAGCAGACGGCCACGCCTCCGGTCTGCGCTCTGGGCGAAGCGGTCCGCTCGGGCTTTTCCGACGACGAAATCACCGAGGTACTAGCGCGTCTTCTGCTGATGCTGGATCCTCCGACTGTCGCGCGCTTCGCGAAGAGTCTGGGCCCCGAACGGGAAAGGGTCCTCCGCGACGTACTTTCCACGGCCAACGGCTTACCGGCGGAAAAGTCCAGGGCAAAGGGCCTAGCCCACTCGCCGCTCGGTGCCGGCAGAGCGCTCCAGGAGTGGAAGAAGGCGTGGGCCGATTGGGATGACATCGTCGCCGAATCCAATGATGAGCACGGAGACTACGTACATCAGGAACATCACTGGGAACCTCCGTACTTTTGCCCAAACGATGTCGCTGATGCGCTGGAACCTATCGCCGCACGCATGCGGCCGTTGATTCCCAAACTGACCGAGTCGACCGCCGAACCGGAGCTCGATTTCCTCGGTATGCTCGAAGAGTCTCTGGAAGACATCGGGTCTGGGCTCGAGGAATGGATGGGGGCCTGGGAGGGGGATGGAATGATGCTAGGCCCCAACCTCACCGCGTGCCTGTTCGAGGCGCAGTGGGCCCAGGTTCAGAAGACTAAGGGTGACCCGGCCGAAGTCGTCGCACGGATTCAGGCGTTTGAATCGACCAACAGGAAGGCATCGCTCGACTCGCGAACGGCTGCGGAGTTTCTTCTGGCTCTCCCTCGGCAGGAGCTCTTGCACCTCGTGAAGTCTCTCGACGATGGTTCGACGGAGAAGCGCAGTCGTTGGTGGCAGACCGTCGTGGCGGCCGTGAAGAAGAAGGAGCCGGCAGAACGGGGACGGCCACGCAGAACGGTGGAACGTAGATCACTTTGAGCACTGCATCACGGGCGCCGACCCGACAGGTCGCCGCGGGGGCTCGTCCGACGCGGCGGCAGGGCGAGTACCTCGCTTTCATCCTGCTCAACACTCGAAAACGCGGGATCGCTCCTTCGTACGACGAGATAGCGGCCCACTTCGGCACCACCACGCCGAGCGTGAACGGGATGATCAAGACACTCGAGCGAAACGGGTTCATCAGCCGTGTGCCGGGTGCCGGCCGCACGTTGAGGGTCAGCGCGTCATCGATTGCGGCGCCGTCAGCGATTGCAGTACTGGACACGATGATGCCGCGCCTGCTCTCGCATGGGCTGTCCGACCGTGAAGTCATCGAGTTGGTGCTCGAGGCGGCCGAACGCCTCAAGGCTTCGCTCGAGGGTTCGGGGGTGTCCGATGCCGAGGCGCTGGCCGCCTCGCGCCAGGTGGCAGCCGAAGCTTCGCGTTGGCAGCCGGACGGTCGAGGCACGATGATTCCCAGCCGCACCTGGCAGAAGAGCCGCTAGCCTGGTCCAATCGCGTAGGGCCGCCTCGGGCCGCCGAGCAGTGCCGAAACCGCGAGTTCACCTATCGCGTGCTCAAAAGCCCACGAGGGTCGAGGCCGCGCCAGATGGCACCGGCGGTGCGCCGGAGCGCGCGGGCGGGGTCTCAGGTGGCACGGGGACTCCAGAGGCAGAATGCTGGCGGTCAGTGTTGGCACCTGCCCGTCTGGATCTACCGCTCCGCGACGTTGCGAATGACTTGGGACAGGGTCAGGTGCGTGTTCCCGCTGTAGTGCTCGAATGCGCGGACGGCCCTGAACTGAAGGCCTGTTGCGAGGTCTCGAAGCTCGAGCGTTTCTTCTTCGGGGTGCAACGGGTAGTCCTCGACCAACGGTACGTCGTGATCACAGAGCCGAATCTCCGTTATGCTGCCGGCAGACTCATCACCCGAGCGCCTGCGCTCAACCAGCCCTTGATACCCACCTACGACACCATCTGGATCAACGGCCCTCCGGGCTCGGGGAAGACCACGACGATAGAGAGGTTGCTGGAGTCCGATCGCCGCCAGTGCTTCTCGCTGCTGCGGTTGCGGGCGGACGAGCAGCCGCGCCGGAATTCCGACGAGGACCCTGACGTGGTTCGATACAAGCGTGCCGGCGCGTTGGTCGCCACCGCAGCCCGGGACACGCCGGGGGAGAGAGTCGAGGCGCTCACCCGCGCTGAGCGGCTCTTCGGCAGCGGAGAGGCTTTGATCGTCGAGGGACATCCGCGAGGCACTATCGGCCGCTCCGGGCTCGGCGTCTTTGTCTTGCGTCCGATGCCGGAGGGTCAGCCGCTCGTCACCCGGGGGAGGAAGGAGGCGATGCGGCTGGACTTGGCCACGTACCTCACCCTCGGTTCCAAGGGCGGGAGCTCTGCCGAGGAGCCTCCGCCGCCCGAGGACGGTGAGTGGGAAACGGTCGAGGAGATCGAACTGCCTCCCGACGTGGCCGGTAAGCTGCTGAAGCTCGCCAAGGACGGAGTCCCTATCATGCAGGACTCGTATTTGCTGCCGGAGGGGCACGACGGCCTACACTATGCGTCGGTCTATCTGATCAACATCACCTCGGAGTCGGAGCGTCCGCGAGCCGAGGGACTGGCCGAGGAGCTCCGGAGGCTGAGGGCCGACGGCGAGGTCTTGCGCGACCTTCCGGGCTGGGTGCCGGAGAGCCGGCGAATCTCGGTCTACGTCGGCAACGCCTTGGCATCGCGCGATCCGGACATCCAGAAACTGATGGCTCGCATCAAGCGAGGCGTGGCCCGGGGCGGAGGAGCCGAGTACTGACAGGACTGGGGGGAGGTTGCGTCGCGTTTTTCCCCCGATGCCTGCGAGTCCTCCGATGCTCTTTCTCGTCGCCGGATTGACGATCCCTGACGTGCTCCGGCAGAGCAATGCCGCTCTTGATCACCTCACCCGGGATAGTCCACCGTCCCTCGTCAGCCCGCGGATGCATTCCAACACCACCCGCACCTCCGCCGTCGGCGCCAGGCACAAAGTTCGATACGTGTCCCGTAGGGGGTACGCCGACCTAAGAGAGCGGTTGAGTCGTAAATACAAAGTCCTGCTTCAACCTTGGCTTCCGGGTCGAGGGCAGTAGGAGGCACCAGAGGCCTTAGTGAGCTCATTTGCCGTCGGCGCTGTCCGGCCGGGTGGGGCTTCGGCCTCAGCGCCCATGGCTGAGCTCTTCAACTATGTTCAGCGCTGGCGCTGGTCTTCATAACCCTTCCTCCTCGAAAGCGGTTCGGACATCGAGCAAGATGACCTCCAGCAGTTCCTCGGTCGACATCTCCGTCAGCAAGGCCTCGCCGTTACTCTGCAGCACCTCATCCGACAGCCGCTGCTTACACGCCAGCATCCGGTCGACTCTCTCCTCGATGGTGCCTCTGCAGACCAGCTTGTGCACCAGCACGTTTCGTCTTTGGCCGATTCGATACACGCGGTCGGTCGCCTGGCTCTCCACGGCCGGATTCCACCATCCATCGAAGTGGATCACGTGCGAGGCCGCAGTCAGGTTCAGGCCGACCCCGCCCGTCTTGAGCGTCGGCACGAGGAATGGGACGTCATCGTCTTGCTGAAATCGCTCGACGAGGACTCGACGCGCCTGCATCTGGGTGTCTCTCGTCAGCACCAACCCCCGGCGTCCGAAGACATCTCCGAGGTGGGTGGCCAGCGGCTCGGTCACCTCGATCTTTTCCGGAAGATCCGGGATCACGGTCTTGTCCGACTTGAGCCGTCGAAGCAGATACGGGTGGACGAGCTTTCGCAGCGGCGCAAAGTTGTCGTGCTCGAGTCCTTCCAGACGGCGAATAAAGCGGCCGAAGGCCAGAGTCGAGCCCAGGAGGCCCGGGTTGACGAAGTCGAAGAGCGACCAAAGATCGTCCAGGCGGTTTTCCACGGAATGCCGGTCAAGGCCAACCGCGTGCGGCCCCGAAGCCGCTTCACTGCCCGACTTTGCCGCGCGTTGGGGTTCTTGATTGCCTGGGCCTCATCGAGTACCAGTAGTCCCCAGCTCACTCCCTGGAGCCACGAGAGCTTCGAGACGTACGCATAGCTGGTGAGCAACACGTCACAATCCGATAGCGCTCCGGCCCCGAGACTGAGAAGTCGGTCGGCGTTCGCGGCCGAGGGGTGGATGATCCTCAGGCGAAGGGAGGGGGCCAAGCGACTGGCCTCCGCCTCCCAGTGGGCGATCAGAGAGGCCGGGACAATCAGCAAATGCGCGTCATGCGCGCCCTCTCGCTTGAGCAGGAGAAGGAGGACCAGCACCTGCACCGTCTTGCCCAGGCCCATGTCGTCTGCCAAGCAGCCGCCGAGCCCAAACCGGTGGAGTCGAAGCAGCCAGGCCAGGCCGCTTTGCTGGTAGGGGCGCAAGGTCATCAGCAACTCTCCCCGCAGATCCAGATCTTCGGCCGGTAGCGGTCTGCGCAGTGCCTCCATGGCATCGGCCAGCCATGCCCCCTCGGCGGGGGCCCACCATTCGTCGCCATCCGTGAACCAGTCATCGCCGATGGACGCGATATCCTTGGCTGCCCTTCGGCGCCAGCCCGCGCCCGCGAGCAAGCGGATCCCGTCCAGGAAGGGCAAACCGCCGCTCACCTGCTCCTGCACGGATTTCCAGAGGCTCAGAGTCCCCGACAACTTGGGGCCATTCACCTCGACCCAGGCCCCTCGCATGAAGAGCAGGCCGGCTGCCTTGGAGAGAACCTCCTTCAACTCTTGCTCGTCCAGCGGCGCTCCTCCGAGAACCACCTCCAAGGAAAAGTCGAGTAGGGCCCCAGGTCCGAGGCCAATTGGATGTGACGGGGCAAGCCCGGCACCAGGGTGATGGTTGCCTTGCCTGCCGAGGTCCACGATACGTTCAGTGACGGCTCGAAGCCGGGCAAACAGACAAAGGCGGGGTGTCCTTCCAGGCAGTCGAGGAATTCGCGCGCATCGAGTGCTGGAAGCCACTCGGCGTGCCACGCCGCTGCCGTCCGTGGCGGCCAGGCTTCTCGGGCTTGCCAACTCAGGTAGTCCAGGACCCAGTAGGTATCGACGAGCCGGCACTGCTGCGGCGTCGTCGCCACGGCGGGGTCAGCGCACAAGCCGGGTGAGTCCCCGGCATCGCTGTGGGCGCAGTGCTCGGCCAGCTCGACGGCGTCGGCCAACTCGCCTTCGAGCGAATCGATGCGGAAACCGAACACGTTCAAAGCAGTCTTGACATCGGCAATTGGCGGTGCTCAGCCGGGGATGAGACCGCTCGCTGCGATCCGCTTGATGAACGTGTACGAGGATTGAGTATCACATAGTCGCTCTTCTGCCTGACCGAAGCGCTGTCCCCTTTGCAATTCGCCCGGGCGGCTTCGAGTGGGAGGGCATCCGCCGGAAATCTGAAGACCAGGCGACGTCTTCCCCAGCTGGCGAGATAGAGGAAGGCGTCGAAGTAATTCTCCACACAGGCAGCCGGATTCCCCCTGAGGTCGCCATAACTGTAGGAATTGACGAACCGAGACGGGGTGATGGGGGTGCGGCTAGAGTGGCCTCGCAGCTCTCTCACTTCGACTTTCGTGAGTGGTCTGTCGATGGCCTGGAACTCGCAGTACTGGTACTCACTCATGAAGGCCTCTCCTCTACGCCGGCGCTGCTCAGAGGGGTTCTGAGTCAGGCGACATCATACGCGGCGCGATTCGGCTCGTGGCCTGATGCTGTCGCCCGGTGGCTCGCATTGGAGCCTGGCCGATCGCGTAGGCTCGAGCTAGCGAGGGCCGGTGGGGGATGGGGACGGCGAGCGGCTTGGGCAGCGCTTGCCCTAACCGACAACCGACGGAGTCTTGAACTTAGTCATATACTACAGTAAACTTAGTCAAGATGAAGGAATTCAACGTTCACGAGGCCAAGACGCAACTGTCCAGGCTGCTCGAGCTGGTGCGTCGAGGCG
>JACQFU010000321.1 GCA_016199905.1 Candidatus Wallbacteria bacterium | reverse complement strand
GCCCGACGGCCATGTCCGAGTAGCCGGAGAAGTCGAAGTAGATCTGAAAGGAGTAGCTCGACAGCCCAAACCAGGCGTCGTACCAGGAAACTCCGCTGGTCGTGAAGACGGTATCGGCGACGTAGCCCATCGGATTGGCTATGAGGATCTTCTTGGCCATCCCGCAGCAGAAGAAGGCGATGCCGCGGGAGAGCTTCTCCCAGCTATGGGTGCGCTCGCGGATCTGCTCGGCGAGCACCGAGTACCGGACGATCGGCCCCGCCACAAGGTGCGGGTAGAGCGTTTCGAAGCAACAGAAGTCGATCAGGCTGCTCATCGCCCGCGCGTCGCCGCGGTAGACGTCGATCGCGTAGCTCATCGACTGGAACGAGTAGAACGAGATCCCGATCGGCAGGGTGAGGTGCAGCAGCTGGAAGGACCAGTCCGGGCGCCCGGCGGCCGCGGTCAGCACGTTGAGATTGCCGACGCCGAAGTCGTAGTACTTGAAGAATCCCAGCAGCAGCAGGTTCGAACCGATCGAGGCGGCCAGCGCTGCCTTCTGGCCTCGCGTGCGAGCGGTATCGGGTGGCAGCAACGGCAGCCGCCCGGCCTCGCCCGCCAAGCCCGACAACCGCACCAGGACCAGGCCGCAGACGTAGTCCACCAGCGTGCTGCCGAACATCAGCGCCGCCCACCAAGGCTTCGACCAGCCGTAAAACACGTAGCTGGCCACGACCAGCCACGCGACTCGCCAGCGCTCGGCGACGGCGTAGTAGACCAAGAGCGTCAGCGGCAGGAAGTAGAAGACAAACAGATGGGTGGTGAAAACCATCGTGTGCCTAGCAGGTTATCGAGTCCGTCGCCTGTCGCTCCCCGTCGCCTGAACCACGAGCCTTCAGGCTATCATCCCGCGAACGCTTCCGGCGTGCAGTCGCGGCTTTACTTTGCGCCCCCACTTGTCCTTTACTGACCACGGCCTCCGCGACGAGAGGCGCGTTCCCCCGAATCCGCATATGGTCCAGTTCAAGCCCTTTCGAGCGCTTCGGCCGCCACCGGAGAAGGTGCAGCAGGTGGCGAGCGTTCCCTACGACGTCGTCAACTCGGCCGAGGCTCGCTCCCTGGCCGCGGGCAACCCGTTGAGCTTGCTGCACGTCTCGCGCCCCGAGATCGATCTGCCCGAGGGCACCGATCTGTACGCCGACGAGGTGTATGCGAAGGGCGCAGACAACCTGGAGAGACTCATCCGCGAGTGTCCGATGCTGACGGAGGAAAGCCCGAGCTTTTACATCTATCGCCAGCGGATGGGGGAGCACGTCCAGACCGGCATTGTCGGATGCTGCGCCGTCGACGACTACGATAGCGACCTCATCAAGAAACACGAAAAAACGCGCAAGGACAAGGAAGACGATCGCACGCGCCACATCCTGACGCTTCGGGCCCAGACAGGTCCTGTCTTCCTCACCCATCGCGCGGCCACGCCCGTCGACAGGCTGGTCGCAGAGTTGACGCGGACCGTGCCGCTCTACGACTTCGTCGCCCCGGACGGCATCGCCCACACTCTGTGGCGGATCGGCAATACGGACCCGGTCGTGGCCGCCTTTGCAGCGCTGCCCTGCGCCTATATCGCCGACGGCCACCACCGCGCCGCAAGCGCCAGCCGCGCGCGAGCGGCGCTGCGAGAGAACAGAGGACCGGCCGAATTGGAATCCGATTGGTTCCTCGCGGTGATGTTTCCCTCGAACCAGCTCAAGATCTTGCCCTACAACCGAGTCGTGAAGGACCTGAACGGCCTCACGCTAGCCACTTTCCTTCAGCACGTGGAGGAGGCCGTCGGTGCCAAGCCCAAGCCCTGGAAGGCGGGTCCGGGGGACGATCCGGCGCCGACGCGCCGCGGCGAGTGTCGGATGTATCTCGAAGGCCGCTGGTTCACCTTGCCTCTTCCGGCGCCCACGGGCAAAGGCCGCGATCCCATCGCCTGGCTCGACGTCAGCATCCTGATGGATCACCTGCTCGACCCGGTCCTCGGCATCAAGGACCCGCGTACCGACAAGCGCATCGATTTCGTCGGCGGCATTCGCGGCACCAGGGAACTGGCGCGCCTGGTGGACGGCGGCGGCTTTCGAGTCGCCTTCGCGATGTTCCCGACGACCGTCGACGAGTTGATGGACGTTGCCGACGCCGGCGGACTGATGCCCCCGAAGAGCACCTGGTTCGAGCCCAAGCTGCGCAGCGGGCTGGTCATCCACAGGATCTAGATTCGGCCCAAACCCGGGCGCCCTCGGCCCTAAAAACACTCTTCCAGGAACCGGACCCAGACGTTCTTGCTCACGAACCGCCGGTACCGTGCCGTGGAGCGGATGTCGTCGATTGGGGCGATCTCGGCAGCCAGACAATCGGCGCTGGAGCGCACCAGGGCGTCGTCCAGCTTGCGTCCCAGCAGGTGGTTCTCCAGGGCGCGCAGCCGAATCGGCGTCGGCGCCACGCTCCCGAACGCTACGCGGGCGTGCGCGATCTCCCCGGCGGCGGAGCGGCCCAGCGCGAACGCGGCGACGACCTTCGAGATCGCCTGCGCGGCGCGGGTGCCCACCTTCACGTAGCGGCCCGCGGTCACGGCCACGGCCGAAGCTCTCGGGATCCGAATCAGCTCCACCAGCTCGTCGGGCGCGAGGACCGTCGCGCGATAGCCGGTGTAGAACCCGTCGAGCCTGACCCAGCGACTGCCTCTCGCCGAGCGAAGGCCGAGCTCAGCGTCGTAGGCCAGCAGGGGCGGCAACGAATCGCCCGCGGGAGAGCCGTTGACGAGGTTGCCGCCCAGCGTGCCGCGGTTCTGGATCGCCACGGCTCCGACCGTCGCCGCGGCCTGAGCCAGCAAGGGCAGCACGGCGCAAACCAGCTCGCTGGCCTGCAGGTCGGTGTACGTGGTGAGCGCGCCGAGGACGATGTAGCCGCCGCTTTCGCGAATGCCTCTGAGCTCGTCCAGGCCCCAGATATCGAGCCAGCGGCCTGCCCTGGCGAGGCCGGCGTTCAGGTAGACGTAGAGATCGGTGCCGCCTGCCAAGAGAGTCAAGCGCTCTTTCGAGGATGCAAGGGTCGCCAGCGCCTCGTCCAGCGTTCGGGGCCGCTCCAGACGGAAAGCCGACAGGTCGGTCCTCATCGCCCGCCCTCCGCAGCCTTCAACAGGGCCTCCACGATCTTGCCGTAGCCCGTGCAGCGGCAGAGGTTCCCTGCCATGTACTCCCGGATACGTTGCTCCGTGAGGGGCCGGCCGTCCTCCAGGAGCGCGGTCCCTGTGACCAGCATCCCCGGCGTGCAGATGCCGCACTGGGCGCCGCCGCAGTCGAGGAACGCCTGTTGCAGGGCGCTAAAACGGGCGTCTGCGCCGAGCCCTTCGACCGTGCGCACTTGCCGGCCCTGCAAGTGCGCGGCCGGCACGATGCAGCTGTTCACGACCACGCCGTCCAGCGTGATGGCGCAGGCGCCGCACTCCCCTTCCTTGCACCCCTCCTTCGTGCCCGTCAAACGGACAACATAGCGCAGGAAGTCGAGGGCGCTCGCCAGCGGGTGGCAGCGATGCTCGTGAGCGCGGCCGTTGATGGTGCAGCGGATGACCGTCTCGGCGGCCGGGTCGGACATGGTCGGCTCACTCTCCCTGGAGCAGCTCCATCAAGTGCTCCGGCGTCGCCGGGATGCGGTTCACTTCGACTCCCAGAGCGTGCGAGAGCGCGTTGGCGACGGCCGGGCCCGGTCCATCCATCGGCAGCTCGCCAATCCCCTTGGCGCCAAATGGACCGAAAGGATACGGCCGCTCCGCGAAGTGCACTTTCACCTCGGGGACGTCGGCGAACGTGGGGATGATGTAGTTGGTGAAGTTCGCGTTGGCCATGACGCCCTGGCGCATCTTCACCTCTTCCTGAAGCGCGTAGCCCAGGCCTTGCACGACTCCGCCTTCGATCTGCCCTTGCGCGATGACGGGGTTCAGGACCCGGCCGACTTCCTGAAAGGCGTCGAACGCTTCGACCCGGGCCTCCATCGTGTCGAGCCGAACCCGCACCTCCGCCACGTAGCACGCCCAGGCGTAGGCGCCGTAGGCCGCCCCGCGGTACGCCTTGTCGTCCCAGACTTTTCCGGGCGGAGGCTGGTACTGCGCCCACTTCTCGAGCAGCCCCCTGCGCCTGAGGTAGTCCGCGGCGACGGAGGCGAACTCGGCCTCGTCCTTCCAGGTCTTGCCGGCGTGCTCCTCGAGTGAACGTCGGAGCGCCTTGCATGCCTGCTGGACGAGATACCCCACGACCATCGCCGTCCGGGAGGCCACGGTCGGTCCGCTGTTCGGCACCACCTGAGTGTTCGGAGTGACGACGCGAACCCTCGAGAGCGGCAGGTCCATGGCCTCGGCTGCGATCTGGCCAAAGGTCGTGTCCTTCCCCTGCCCCATCTCGGTGTTGGCGCTAAAGATCTGCACGATGCCGTCAGGGGTAACGTCGACCTTCAACTTCGAATCGAGCGCGACTTCGCCGTTGCCGGTGAAGCCCGCGCCGTGAAGGAACGTGGCCAGCCCGATCCCGCGCCGCTCCCATCGGCTGGTCCTGTTGAACTCCTCGCAGGCGCGCCGGCGCTCCACGAATCGGGTCTCTTCGACGGCCTGCCGCTGGATCTCCACGATGCAGACGTCCTCGCCGACGTTCTGGCTGAACGCGGTCGTCTGACCGGCCTGGAGAAGGTAAGGCTCGCGGAACCGGTGCGGCGCCTCTCCGAAGATCGAAGCCAGGACGTCCATGTGGCGCTCCATCGCGAAGATCGTCTGGGGAGCGCCGAAGCCCCGGAAGGCGCCGTTCGGCGGCGTGTTGGTCGCCACGCACCGCGAGCGCACGCGAACGTTTTCGAAGTTGTAGGGGCCGCCGGCGTGGATGGTGCCGCGAGAGAGCACCACCGGGCTGAGCGTGCAGTAGGCGCCGCCGTCCATCGTGGCGTCGATGTCGAGCGCCAGGATGCGACCGTCCGCGTCGTGCGCCGTGCGGATGCGGGTGCGGCACGGATGGCGCTTGGTCGTCGCCATCAGGTCCTCCACCCGGTCGTAAATCATCTTGACGGTCTTCCCACTCTTCATGGAGAGCAGCGCCGCGTGGGCCGCCAGGATCGTCGGGTAGTCTTCCTTGCCGCCGAAAGCTCCGCCGGTCGCGGCCTGCTCGACCTCGACCTGCTCGGGCGGCAGCCCCACGATCGGACAGAGGCCCTTCAGCACGTAGTACGGACACTGCATCGAGCCGGCGACCTTCAGCCGCTTCTTCGCGGCGTCGTAGGTCGCCACCATCCCCTGGTTCTCGATGTACGCTTGCTCCTGGAGGCCCGTTTCGTAGGTGCGCTCCACGACTCGCGCCGCGCGCGAGAAGGCCGCCTCGACGTCGCCCTTGTCGATGCCGATAGACTTGAAGATATTGTCGTCCCGGAACAACTTCTGCGCGACGGCCAGCGATGCGTCGATGTCGAGCACGGGCGCCCAGGGCTCGTAGTCGATCTTCACCTTCTTCGCCAGCTCCCAGAGCCGTTCGCGGTCCGGGTGCGCCAGCAGCGCAATCGGCTCCTGCTGATGCATCACGCGCTCGGTAGCCAGCAACGGTTGGTCTTGCTCGAGCAGTACCACGACGTTCTTCCCCGGCACGTCCTTGGCCGTCACGATCGTCACGCCGGACCAGTCCTCGGACGGATCGAAGCCGATCGATCGGATGCGGCCGTACGGGATCGTCGAGCGCACCGTCAGCCCCCAGAGAAAGTCGTTCAGGGGGAGGTCGTCGACGTAGATGGCCTTCCCCGTGAGCTTCTCTATCCCCTCCGCGCGCGGTGCCCTGGTGCCGACGATTTTCATGGCGAAAGCGAGTTTAGCACAGGGCGCCAGCCACTCACGGCGCGGCGCCGGCGACTCGCAGTTTCGTCAGTGCCTGGGCCAGGAAAAGCCCGCTTGCGCCCGAGTCGCGCGGTTCGCGCAGAAGGCGCAGGGCCAGGCGCCGCCTCAGCGCCTGGCCGCCAGGCAGCGCGCGGCTCGTCCAGAACCGCTTCGCGGGGTCGAACACTCCGGCCTCGTCCAGCAGCGACACTGCGAAGTAGAAGGTGTTGCCGGGGTCGCCCTCGTCAGCTTCCGACCCAAAGGAGCCGTCGGGTCTCACGGCATCCGCCAGGCACCAGCGGACGATCCGCCGCAGCTCGCGCGCGCCGCGGCGCCGCTGGCCATCGTCCAGGTACGGCCACGCCAGCCGCATCAGCCGCACGACGTCATAGAGGTGGTGCGTCGAGTTGCGACCGCCCTGCAGCCAGCCGTTCGGATACTCGGCCTTACGCATCGCCATCAGCGTCTCGAACATCCGGGGCCAGCCCTCGAGCGGCGCCTCGCGGTAGGAGGCCAGGTGAAACGTGATGCTCAGGTCGTCGGTCCGAACGACGCCCTTGGGCGTGACGTACCAGGCGCCCCAGAAGCCCGTCCGGGGGTTTCGCCACCGCCCGTCCACGAAGGTGCAAAGGGCGGCGCGCAGCCCGGGATGGTACGCATACGTCCGCGGGATGCCGCGCTGGATGAACCGGACCAGCACCGAGGTCGCGATGTTCAGCTCCTTGCGGTTGTCGACGCCCGTCCTGGCCGGGTCGGAGACCAGAATCGATTCGAGGTACGCCGTGAGCCGCTCCGGAGAGTTGATCCGATCGAGCAGCGTGAGCGGCAAGACCGGCTCCATCCCCGCCCGCTCGATCGCCATCACCCGCTCTGCCGTGGCGTCGAGCTTCAAGTACCAGGTCCGGCAGCAGCCCCAGCTCCCGTCGGCGCGCGACTGCCGGCCGGCCGGGCACGGCTCGGCGCCGGTCGCCAGGACCGACTTCAGCGCCTCAATCCTCTCGGCCGCTTCGTCGAAGCGCGTCGTGTAGCCGAGCAGCCAGCCGGCTTCCGAGGCGAGATCGCGGGCGCAGGCGACGTCTTTCCCGCGCGCCTCTTCCCGGGCCATGCGGTTCAGGAGCGGCTTCAGCCGGGCGCGCAGCTCGCGTTTGTGCGCTGCATAGCGAGGATCGAACTTAGCGAGCTCCCGGCGAGGCTTATAGGGGCTGGCGGTGCCCGCAGAGCCGCAGACGAACAGCGCCAGCAGAACGAGCAGCAGGTTCTTCATCATACGGCCAGTCACGGCGGCCAATCCTACTCCATCGGGTCGCCGGCTCGGGGGCGTGCGTTACCATACGGGCCAACGACAGGAGGACCGATGGCACGCAAGAGCACCACCAAACATCCGCACGTCGCGAACTGGAATGACGCGCCCGAAACCGACTACTCCAAGGGCAAACACTGGGGCGATCGGACCCGCCGCTTGACGCCTTCGATGGCAAGCGAGGACGGCCACTTCGGCATCAACTACGTGGTCGTCAAACCCGGCAAGGCGAGTTGCCCCTTCCACTGGCACGTCAAGGAGGACGAGGCCTACATCATCCTTCAGGGCTCGGGCCTGGTCCGTTACGGCGACGACACCGTCGACGTCGGCGCCGGAGACTGCGTCAGCTTTCCGCGCAACTCCGGGCAGGGACACCAGATCGCCAACGTGTCGGACCAGGACCTGGTCTATCTCGCCATCGGAGAGAACTGCATGGAT
>JACQFU010000320.1 GCA_016199905.1 Candidatus Wallbacteria bacterium | reverse complement strand
TTCGGACGTGGCCCCACCGGTGAAAGACCTTGCTGCAATCCGGACAGACGACCTGCTGATCCGTCAGGTCCTCGCAGCTGGGCACGGTCCCGAGGAGGAGCCCGCCGGGACCCAAGACTCGCCCGATCTCTCGCACCATCGGAAACAGGGCATCGTCTGCCAGATGCTCCATGACCTCGGAAACGACGATCGCATCGAAGCTCGCGTCGGAGAAGGGAATGCTCTGGCCGCGTCCGACACGGGCCTTGTCGCCCAGGCTCAACCGGCTCCGGAGCTCCTCGATTGCCCGCTCGCTGGGGTCGACGCAATGCACGTCGAGGCCGCGGGCGATCGCCGCTTCCTCGAAGACGCCGCCTCCGACGCCGATGTTGAGAACCCGTTGACCCGGCGTCAATTGCCTGGCGAGATATCGGAGACGAGGACGGCTGTGCTGGAAGACTGCCCGCCCGTCGTTTTGAAAGTAGTCCCAGATGGCATCCTGTTTCATGTTCTCCACCCTACATGAACCAGTGGAGCCCGACCATCCGATTTGCCGCGATCGGCCATGGGCCGGCGCTAGCGGTGCCGCCGCGGTAGCCCGAGGGCGGCGAGCCGCTCGGCGATCGCGGGCGCAGCCACCCGGTGGCCGGCGGGAGTCCAGTGGCCGATCTTGGCAAAGCAGACAGGCTCGGAGCCGCGATGCGACTCGCGCACGAGCGCCTCGGTCGGGGACACGAGCGGCACCGAGAGCTCGCCGCAGATCGCTGCCAGGCGCCGCTCCGGCATCCCGAGGTCGTAGGCATTGGCCGGCTTGAAATTCTCCCGCGCAAGCTGCTCGCTCCAGGCCTCCGGATAGAGCAACGGCCAGGGCGGCACGACAACGACGACAAACGGGACCCCCTTCGCGGCAAGGCTCGCGCTCATCTGAGCCAGGACGCGGCCCGTGACCTCCCAGGCGTCCTGCCAGTCGGCGTCCGGAGGTTCGAGGAAGACGTCGCAGTCCACGTCGTGGGGGGGGGCCGTGGCGATGCCCTGCTCGAAGAGCCGCCGGCGAATCAAGGTCCAGCGCTCCGTCAGGAGCCGAAAGGCCGCCGAGTGCTCCAGCGGCTGGCTCCACTTCTCCAACATCGACAGCTCCGGTGTCGGGATCAGCTCGAGCCCACTGGCTTTCTGCCGGTAGAACGGCCTGCGCCGCATCGCCTCCAGGCGGAAACTGTTGTTGCGGACGTCGTTGACGAGCGTGAAGTAGAGCAGCACCAGATCGGGCTCGTACTGCATCACTTCGGGCAGCAGCAGGGACTCCTGAGCGGTGCCGAAGGCGCTGACTCCGAAGGCCAGGACCGTGGCGGCAGGATGACCTTGCGCCCGCAGCAACATCTCGAGCAGACGAGTGCTGGACTGCTCGGGCGCCACCTGCAGCGCCTCCACGAACGAGTCTCCCAGCACGGCCACCCGGACCTCGCCAGCCGGCTTCTTCAGCGGCACCTCGCGCTCGTGGAACCCGTGGGAGTTCAGTCGGACCACAGCCCGGTTCTCCTTGGTCCAGACGAACTCGATGCTCTCGCGGGGATGGCTGCCGACAGCCGAGTCGTAGCGGTAGACCCACGGCTGCGCCAGCCCCAGCACGCGGATCGCCGCCTCCAGGATGGCCCAGCTCGCCAGGAGCGAGACGCCCATGGTCAGGAGTCCGGCTGCCAAAGCCAGCGCCGGCCGCGGTGCTGGCCGCAGGTCAGTCTGCTCGGGCATGGGGCGGGAGGCCGTCTACGGCATGAAGTCCGGGTAGGTCCGATCGCGGTCGTTGATGAGCTGGACCTCGATGGGCCATTCGATTCCGAACCGCGGGTCGTCGTAGCGGACGCCGCCCGCGTGCGCCGGCGAGTAGTGGGCCGACACCTGGTAGACGACCATCGCGTCGTCCGTCAGCGTCAGGTAACCGTGCGCAAAGCCGCGCGGGACGTAGAGCACCTTGTTGTTTTTTTCGGACAGCTCCACGCCGATCCACTGGCAGAAGGTGGACGATTCGGGTCGCAAGTCGACTATGGCGTCGAACACGGCTCCACGTCCGCAGCGGACCAGCTTCACTTCATCGCTGGGCGGACGCTGAAAATGCATCCCGCGCAGGCAGCCCCGCCGCGTGTTCTGGGAGAGGTTCGTCTGAACGAAGTCCGGCTGCAGGCCCCGCGACTCGAACTCCTTGCGGGAGTAAATGGTCGCGAAGTACCCGCGCTCGTCCTCGAACCTCTTCGGCTCGATCACGTAGGCGCCCAACAGCTTCGTTTGGATGAACTCCATCTACACCGGGAATGGGGAGGGGACACCGGCTCGGCAGCCGGCATCCGAAGTCAGGCCGCTCGCTGGCCCGGGCTGGAGATCTCGTACTGCTCCTCCAGCTCGTGCAGGATGTGGCTGAAAGCCACAATGTTGTTCAGGGTCGCCAGGTCCCTCTCGGCTTTCGATTGCTCCGACTGCAGGCGGGCCTTCGTGCTGAGATAGATTCCGAGGATCTGGGGGGAGGCAGGCTTCTTCATACTGGACATGGCGATCTCCTCGAACAGGGGGGCCACTGGGGGCAGGGCCCATTCGATGAGGCTGAGATAGTTTGTTGAGACAGAAATCGGAATTCTTGGGGACAATTTGTAGGGGGACCGAGGTGTCCGGCCACTGGGGGCCCGGTCCGCAGGCCCGGGAGTCGCTTGTGGAAAACGGCTCCCTGTCTGTGGTTTGGGCTGGGCGGGACTGCGTCGCTTCAGACTCGGCGCAGCTCGTGCCGGCCGAGACTGAGGCTCAAGAACAGCCCGCCGTCGAACCGCAGTTCAGGCATTTGTAGCAGGAGGCGTTGCGGACCATGATGCTTCCGCAGTCCGCGCACGAGGTCGCGTCCTCCTGCGACTGGAACGTGATGCCTGTGCGGACGCTGCCGTGGCCGTGCGGCTGCACTTTCGAGTTTGCCGCG
>JACQFU010000319.1 GCA_016199905.1 Candidatus Wallbacteria bacterium | reverse complement strand
GGCGTTCGACAAGGCCATCGCGGAGCAGTGCGTCAAGATGAACGAAGGGGACCCGGGCGCGGCCGCACGGATTGGAGACGTCCTCGTGAGCTTGTTCGAGCAGTACCGCCGGAGCCGCTTCGCCCTGCAGTTCATCGACCCCAAGGGCCCATCGGGGATCGAAAACATGGGCGAACTGGCCGGCATCCCGGACCTGTCGCGCCGGCCCTCCGGGCGGTTTCTACAGCATGCGTCGACGACTGCCAGGAAGATGGCGGCCAAGCTGCCAAACGGACTCTTTCAGTCCGATTGCCTGGAGCTTCAGACCGGTCTCGTCAGCCTTCTGGCGCTCGGCCGGGTCGGAGCCAGCCGAGCCGATGGAACCCGCGACCGGGACCTTGTGTACGACTTGGCCGCAAAAGCGCTCTACCGCTTGATCGCGCGCGGGCACCCCGAGTGGCACCACGTCCTCGGTATGGAGACGATGCTGGAGGCCTTGCGTGTGATGGGTGCGGACGAGATCGAGCACCGAATGCTGATGAAGGAGATGGAGCCCTACGATCGCGCCGGCCCCGAGGCGATCCTTCCTCCCGACGAAGAGCTGATCTATTTCATCGTCAGCGCCCGGCTCACGCGCCTGAGGCACTCCGACGAACGGTTCTCCGGCGAGAGCCGAAGGCGTCTCTTGGCCGATTGGATGGCATTGCGCAAACGACTCGTAACTCACTGGCCGTACGACCCCGCTGTGCGCCCCACTGCCGCGACGACCGGCGGCGGTGCTATGGCCGCCTCCCTTCACGACACGCTCAAGGGGCAGATCACGTTTGCCAACGGCCAGATCGAGGATCTTTGCGCCAAGCTGGGACAGCCCGTGCCTGCCACCCAAACCTGGGGCGCGCCCAGGTGAAGCGGCCTGCCGCGGCTTGAAAGTCCGGCGCGGGGGCCTCACGATGGTGGGGACGATGACGACGAACATCACCGCCCCCACGGGCTCGTCGCGACCGGCCGGCCTGCGAGTGCAGATCACGCGATTCTTCCTGGTCAGCGTGGGGCTCGCCTCGACGCTGGCGCTCGCGGTGCTCTACCTGGGGGGCCGGGAAGTGATGGAGGCCTGGGTCATCCGCTCCAACCGATACCTGGCGCGGGCCGTGCGGCGTCATCTGGACCACGCCTTGACGCGAGGCGTCGACGCGGGGCAGTCGCTGGCCCGGAAGCTGGAGGCCAGCCGTGCAGATCCGGCGCGCCGCGAGCAATTGCTCGATTCGTTCCTCGATTTCGGCGAGTTCTTCTCCAACGCGTTCCTGTTCGAGGCCGGCGGCAAGCTCGAGGCCTTCCGGTACGCCCCGGGGATCGCGGCCGGGCACGCCCGGGCAGGCGAAAGCTATCACGCCTATCCCGAGCCGTTCCCGTCGGTCGCCGCTCGGGTGCTGGCCACCGGCAAGCCCTCGTTCACGCCGATCTTCTTCACGCCCTCGGGTCGCGCGCAGCTGGCCTACGTCGTGCCCCTGGCGGGGGCAGGCGGCAAACCCGTGGAGCTGCTCTCCCTGGCCTTGTTTGCCGTGACGGAGCAGATCGACGTCTGGATCGACGGTTTGGCGCCCGGCCGCCATGGCTACATTGCCGTGCTGGATGCGCAGGGCAGGGCGATCGCCCTGACCGGCAGCCCGCCCCTGCGCTTGCAGCGCGCTGCCCGCGAGGAGCCGCTGGCGCTTGCCGCCGATATGCCCGAGCGGATCACGACGATGGTATTCGACGGGCGCGAGGACCTCGTGATCGAGGAGCGCTCGCCCTCCGGGAGCTACTGGGTCCTCGTGGGCTTGCCGCGCGACGTGGCCCTGGCGCCGCTCGCGGGCCTCCGCCTGCCAGCCCTCCTTGCCCTCGGGGCCGCGTTGATCCTCGGGCTCACCGCGGCCTGGATGCTGGGCCGCCGAATCCTGGGCCCCGTTCACGAGCTGGTGGCCGGCATCCGCAAGGTGGGCGAAGGCGCCGTCAGCCATCGGATTCCGGAGCGCCGAGCCGACGAACTGGGGGAGGCGGCCCGCGCCTTCAACGGCATGGCCGAGCGGCTTCAGCGCGACCAGCTCATCGAGGACGTCTGGCGCGAGGTCGATCGGAAGTGAGCGGCCCCCGCTGCCGGCGGCCGCGCCTCTGAGCCATGTCCCGGACCTCTGCGACCATCCCGTTCCTCGGGCTGCCGCGCTCGGACCTGCCGCGGTTCGGGGCCATCGCAGTGTCCTTGGCGCTGACGCAGTGCGTCGCGCTCCTTGTCTATCTGGCCTCCACGACGCTGTTCTTGCAGCGCTGCGGCGCGAAGGTCCTCCCGTGGACCTCGCTCGCGGGCTACCTGCTCGCGCTCGCGCTGAGCGCCCTCTTCCGGAGGATGCGGGGGACCGGTCCCTTCGCGCTCATGGCCGGTTACTTCGCCTGCTACTGCGTCTTCCTGGGGTTCGCTTGCGCCAACGGGTCCACGGGCTCCTTTGCGTCGTATACCGTCATCCAGTCGATCGTCGTGCCGTTCCCGGTGCTCTGCTGGATGCTCTTCTGGAACTCCCTGGAGGGCGCTCTGATCATCCAGGAAGTCAAACTCTGGACGCCGCTGGTGACGGCCATCGCCTTCCTGGGCCAGGTGCTCACGGGCCTCGTCATAGGGCCCCTCGGGCGACTCGCCGGCCTGCAAAACCTCTACCTCCTCGGGGCAGCCGGCCTGGGCGTTGCGATGCTCTGCCTGCGCGGAGTCGCGGGCCAATCCGCCGCCCGCGGCCAGGCTGCGGGACCCCGGGAAGGCGCGGCCCAGGCGCCATCCGACGGCGAGTCGAAACAGCCGCTCCTGGGAGGCATCGCCCGCCTGGTGGCCGCCTTCGCCGTCTTCAAGTACCTCGTCGACTACCAGCTCAACCAGGCCGTCGCCGCCCGCTACACCGCCGCCGCCGACGTGGCCGCGTTCCTGGGCCGCTTCGACTCGCTGACCAAGGCCACGATCTTCTTTCTGCAGACGGGCCTCACGGGACGCTTGCTGGGGTGGGCGCCGCCCGGCCGGGTGCTCGCGGCCATGCCCGTGCTGCTGGGACTGGCCTCCGCCGCAGTCCTCTCTGGCGGCTCTTTCTCCGCAATCCTGGCGGCCAACCTGCTCTTCACCATCTTCGACAAGGGGATCAACAAGTCGTGCCTCAACCTGCTGCTGGCTCCGTTCCCCCCGGAGCAGGCTCGCCAGGCGCGGCTGCGGCTCGACGGTCTGGTCTACGGCAGCGGGGTCGTCGTCGTTTCGATCGCGATGATCGCCTTGCCGGGGCTGCTGCTGCCCGTGGCCAGCTTCGCGGTTCTGCTCGCGCTCTCGGTCCTCTACTTCCTGGGCTGTTTGCGCATCGACGAGCGATACGTCCGGGCGCTGGAGTCGAACCTGCTCGCCGGCTCGGCCGAGGAGCGCGCGAGCGCGCTGGCCCGCCTGCGAGCGTTCTCCGGCCGCAGGCGAGTGGAAGCCCTCCGGGCCGTGCTGGCTTCGGCCGGGCCCGAAAAACGGCGCCAGGCCGCAGTCGAGCTGGCGCGCAGCGGCGACGAGGCCGCAGGCGCTGCGCTCTGCGAGGCGCTCGAGAGCGAAAAGGACTCGCGGGTGCAAGCGAGTCTCATTGCCCTGCTGCCGTCGGTGCGGGAGGCTCCGCGAGCGCTCGAGCCGTTCCTGGACTCTCCAGACCCGCGGGTGCGCGCCAACGCGGTGGAGGCCGTGGCTGTCGCACTCGGGACCCCGGCGCCGCTGCTCGTCGCCAGGCTCTCCGACCCGCATCCTCGCGTGCGGTCCGCCGCGGCGGCAGGCCTCGTCCGGCGCGCTTCGACCCGCGCGCTGATGACGCAGTCCCTCGGCACGCTTCGCGGAATGCTCCGCGCGGGTTCCGACGCGGAGCGAGCCGCTGCGTGCTGGGCCCTCGGTCGAATCGGCCACCCCGTGCTCATCGGAGCGCTGTCGCAAGCGCTGGTCGATCCCGAGCTGCCCGTGCGGCGCCAGGCGGCGCTTGCCCTGGAGCGTGCCTGGGCGCCCACGGCCCTGCCGGCCTTGCATGCCGCGGCGCAGCGCGCCGAGAACTCTTCCATCGCAACCGAGCTGGCGCGCGCGATACGCAGGCTCGAGGATCGCACCCAGTCCGAGGTGCTCTGGGCGATGGGTCGCCTGGAGCGCGCCGAGCGGCAGGCCCTCGCGGCGAACCTGTCGCGCCTCGGCCAGGAGGGCCCCACTTTGCTGGCACGCATCCTGTCGATAGAGGACCCGCGATACCGCGCGAGGCTTGCGCATGCCGCTCGCGACGTCCGATCTTCGGAGGCCCGCGAGGCGCTGGCGCTGGCGCTGAGCGAGCTCGGCGAGAACGCCGTTTCGCTGGTTCCCGTGTTGCGGGCGCTGGTGCGAGACCGCGCCCCTTCGGAGCTCTGGCGGCTCTTGGAGCGCCTTCGCAGCAGTCGTAACGTCTCCGACGTGGCCGCGGCCGCCCACGCGTCGGTGCGAGAGCTGGCACGCCTGCTCGCGGAGCCCGCCTCTCCCGGGCGCGCTGTGCGCCGCCAGACCGTGCGCGCCGCCCGATTGCTTGCCGCCACGAGCGGCGACCCATCGCTCGCCTCGGCGGTGCTCGCCGCCGCGGCGCGGCGGGACCGTCGCCGCGCGGGCCTCACCATCGAGCTGCTGGAGAAGAGGTTGCCCGACGGCCCCCTTCGCCGCGACGTATCCGCCCTGCTGGAGGCCAGCTTCGATCCCGCCGCCCTCCACGAGGCCGCGCGTCGCGTTTGCGCCGGCTGACTCCTCGAGCGTGAGGCGGGTCGCGGACTAGTCTGTCGGCCTTTTCAAAAGCCGCGGCATCCCGGCGATCACGCCCAGCGCCAATGCGCCCAGTGCCCCCAGAAGATAGCTTCGCTCGCTGGTGACGAGCAGGAACAGGCAAACGACGAGCGCCGTCGCCGGGATCGCCGCTCCTCCCGGGATCAGCACCGGGCGCGGCGCCTCGGGCCGCGTGCGCCTCAGCACCAGCACACCGACAATCGTGGGCAGGTATTGCAGCAGGCTGGCCAGCACGGAAAGCACCGCCAACGTCTCGAAGGTACCCGTCAGGCAAAGCCCGAGCGTCACCGAGCTGGTCACCACCACGGCGCGAGTGGGCACGCCCGTCGCCGGATCGAGCCGCGCCAGCCACAGCGGCATCCAGCCGTCTGCCGCCAGCACCCACAGCGACCGCGGAGCCGTGAACGCGACGCTGGCGTTCACGCTGGCGAAGCTGGCGATCGCGCCGGCCGTGACGATCGCTGCGAGCAGGCCATGACCGCGAACGGCATCCTCCAGCGGCGTCTCCGTCCCTGCGACTCCGAGGGAGGTGACCGCGGCCTGCACCACGACGTAGAGCACTGTCGACACGAGCAGCACCAACGCGAGGGCCCTCGGCACCGTGCGCTGGGCGTCGCGCGTCTCGCCCGCCGGCACCGGAACCTCCTCGAAGCCACTGAAGGTGTAGAGCACCAGAAGGAACCCGCCCATCCAATCGGTCGCCGCCGGCCCAAATCCCGGCAACGACCTGCTGTCCACAGCCGGCAGCGCCCAGAGGGCGAAGACTCCCAGCGGCGCCAGCTTCAACATCGCCAGCGCGTTGTTGCTCGCCGCCCCTTGCCTGACGCCTCGAAGGTTGGCCACGGCCAGCCCGACGACGATCGCGCAGACCACTGCCGTCGAGAGGTTTCCGGAGCCGTGAAGCGGATGGCCCCATGCTTTCGCCGCGGCGGCCACGTGCTGCTCCACAAGCCCCCCGAATCCCACCGCGACGGCCGCCCACCCCAGGAGGCCCGACAGCCACATCACCCATCCGACGAGAAACCCCACGAACGGCCCGAACGCCTCCCGCGCATACACACACGCCGCGCCGTTGACCGGCACCATCCCCGCCATCTCCGCGAAGCAAAGCGCGATCGCGAAGCAGAGAAGCCCCCCGGCCACGAACGCGGCCGCCCCCGCGCCTCCCAGCTTGGCCGCGATCAGCCCGGGCGAAAGGAACACGCCGGACCCGATGACTGCGTTGAGTCCGAGACAGGTCAGGTCGAACAGCCCCAGCTCCCGGTGCAGCCCGGAGGACGCCGGGAGCTCGCTCGAGGACGCCACGGACTCGATTGTACCCCGTGGGCGCCGGACGGCCCTATGCCGTTTCGGGCAGTGCCGCTTCCGGGCGGCGCACGACCTGAACGGTCTCGCCCACGATCGCCAGGGCCAGCAGGATGAGGATCGCGGCAAGTCCTCCGAGAACGTAGCTCGGCTCCGGCGCGGTGACGGCCCACCAGGCTTGCAGCCCTAGCGACCAGACCGTCATCGTAAGCAGGAACCCCATCGGCAGCAGCGCGATCCAGTAGTTGCGTCCGGAACGATAGAGCCACGTGCCGATGCCCAGCAAGCTCAGCGCAGCGACGAGCTGATTCGAGGCCCCGAACAGCGGCCAGAACGTCTTCCACGCTCCTCCCGGCATCGTCACGATCGCGTAGGCCGGCAAGGCAAGAGTGGCCAACGTCGCGGCGTGCATTCCGGAGTTGCCCTCCATCCCCGTCAGCTCCTGGAAGATGTAGCGTCCCAACCGCGTGCCCACGTCGAGCGTGTCGAAGATGAACGTCGCGAACGCCAGGAGCCCGAACGACAGCGCCACCTTCGGATCGATCCCGGCCAAGGCGCCGGCAAAGCGCGCCAGTCCCGTCGCGTAGATCGTGTCGGGGTTCGGCGCGCCTGCCAACAAGGGATCGCTCTTCGCGAGCATCATCACCGTCGCCAGCGAGATGAGCGCCACCACTCCCTCCAGCAGCATCCCGCCGTAGGCCACCGGGCGTATGTCGCTCTCGCGCGCGATCTGCCGCGAGGTCGTGCCGCCGCAAACCATCCCGTGAAACCCCGAGCACGCCCCGCACGCCACCGTGATGAAGAAGATCGGCACCAGCGGCTCCACGTGGCCCTTCACCGCGTGAGACCATCCGACGAAAGCCGGATACTGCACCCGGAACCCGCCGGCCACGATGCCAAGGACTCCGATCCCGAGCGCGCCGTAGAGGAACCAGCCGCCCAGGAAGCCGCGGGGCTGCAACAGCAACCACAGCGGCAACACCGAGGCCAGGTAGCAGTACGCCAAGATCGCGAGCCCCCAGAATCGGCCCGGGTCGCCCACGAAGGCCGGCGGCGTCATCGGCAGATGTGGCCCCGCCCAGATCACGACGGCTAGAATCGGAAGGAAGATCGCTCCCGCCAGCCAGAGCGGCATCTCGCGCTTCAGGCAGACGCCGAGAATCACAGCCAGCACCAGATACATCACGCTGCTCGACGCGACCCCCGGTCCCGTTCCCTCGCCGTGCAGGTCCGAGAAAGTCGACGCCGTCAGATCCGTGAATGCGATGGTCACGTAGTTGAGAGAGAACCAGATGAACAGGAGGAACAGCACCTGCCCGCGCGGGCTGACGTTGTCCCGGATGACCTGAGCCATCGATCGGGCCCGGTGGCGCACCGACGCAAACAGCGCCTGGAAGTCGTGTGGTGCGCCGAGGAAGATGTTGCCCAGGACGATCCACGCCAGCACCGGGGCCCAGCCGAACCAGAGGCAAGCCATGATCGGCCCCACAATGGGTCCCGCCGCCGAGATGGCCGCCAGATGCTGTGGAACCAGAATCGCAGCGCGCGTCGGCACGAAATCGTGGCCGTCCTCCAGTTCGCAAGCCGGAGTGACACGCCGGTCGTCGATTCCCACCGCCCGCTCCAGAAAGCGCGCGTAGAGTGCGTAACCCGCCGCGAAGCAGCCGAGACCGACGAAGGCGATGAGAGCGATGGGCATATCTGGCAGGACTGGGTTCCGGTTCAGCTTCTTACCATGGCTTCCGTCGTCGCCGCCACCGGGCCCGAGTCTGCTACTCTTGGAATCGCCGTGACTGACCGAGCTCCCGCACCTTCGCCTCCGGCAGTCCGGGCCTGCCCCAAGTGCGGCCAGGAGGTCGGCGGCAGGCCGGCGCGTTGCCTCTATTGCGGCGCCCGGCTGAGCGCTGCGCCCGTGCGCCACCGGATTTGTCCGCGCTGCTTCGCGCCGATGGTGGAGGTCGCGGTCAGCTGGGTCTACATCGATCGTTGCGAGAAGTGCCGCGGCCAGTACTTCGATGCGGGCGAGCTGGAGGACTTGCAGAGGATGGACGAGCGGGCCCGCCAGTGGGTGGCCGACCAAGAGGCTCCCCGGCCTTGCGACTCCGCCAACGGCCACAGCCTGGACTGTCCCGGGTGCGGGGCCCCGATGCAGACCTTCTTCCTTGCGGCGGCCAAGTTGCTCGTCGACAACTGCGGTCGATGCAAGGGCACCTGGCTCGACGCCGGAGAGATCGACCGCCTCGCGCGGGCCCTGGAAAAGCGGACCGAGGAGCTTGCCACCCCCATCGCGTGCCTCGAAGGGGAACCTGCCGTCGCCATGGAAAAGTCCGAGTACGTCTGGAGCATTGCCGCCGTGGCCCTCGCGATCGCGGAGTTCTTGCTGTAAGATTCCGCGTGCCGGCAATCCACCGGCAAACCGGCATCGGCAAGGTGATGGAT
>JACQFU010000318.1 GCA_016199905.1 Candidatus Wallbacteria bacterium | reverse complement strand
GGTAGGCGTGCGGCGACAGCGGCGCGTACAGCCCCGGCAAGAACGCCGATTGGGTCTGGCAGTGCCAGAAAAGCGCGTTGGCCAGAAGGACTGCCGCCCAGCCGCGCGCTCCGACGGCGGGCACCGCCTTGCTCAGCCGGCATACGAGCGGGCCGGACGCCCGGATCGTCGCCCAGATCAGTCCCGGTAGGATCGACGCCGAGTGATAGAACCCGATGTCGTAGGTGTAGATCAGGCTCGAGAGTCCGTTGGCCAGGAAAGTGGGCACCCCCACGGCAAGCGCCGGGAGCGCGAGGACAGGCAGAAAGAGCAGCGGCCCCAGCAGGCAGAGGACGTAGTAGAGATGGCGCCCCGTGCAGAGCGTGCCCAGCACTTCGAGCGGGTGCGACACCGCGTGCCACGCAATCTGCGGGATTGTGGTCCCCAGGTGCGCGTAGCGCTCCGCCAGATACGGATGGCTTGCCGCGTGGGCAAAAGCGGGAATAAGGACTCCGTTGGTGATCAGGAAGACCCCAAGGCCGACCGCCGCCACCGTGGCTCCCCGGCGCCGGTTCTGCGGCGTGCGCATCAACCCGAGCCCGAGCATCATCACCACCAGGCTGACGTGCTCTTTGCAGGCCATCGCCAGGGCGCACGCCACCCAGAACTGGGGCCACATGCCCAGCTCCAGGTAGAGGATCGCGTACAGCAGGAACGTCCCGCAGACGGCCTCCGCGTGGAAGTCGTAGAGCCCGGCGAACCAGACGGCCGGGTGCAGCAAGTAGAGCGCCGCGAACAACAGCGCGGCACCGGGGCTCTCGAAGTACACCCGCGCCAGGCCGAAAACCGGCACTGCGCCGAGCCCTAGCAGAACGGCCTGCAGGAGCAACAGCGTCTTTGGAGTCGCGAACAACCAATAAAGTGGGGCGATGAGAACGTAGATGGGCGTGAAGTGGTTTCCGAAGTAGTACTCGCTGCGCCCGATCTCGGGGTTGACGCTGTTGACGAAAAGGCGCCCCTGCGTCGTGCTCCAGAACGACTGCGCGATCAACCCGGTGTCGTGGAGATGGTTCTTGAAGGTGTCGTAACGCGAAAGGGAGAACCACGCGACCACCGCCGAGAAGGCAACGACCAGCGCGAAAAGCGCGAGGACGGGACCGCGCGAGGGCGCCGGGCGGGCGCCGACGGGTTTCCGACCCTTCACGCTTTGGCCCACTTGTCGTGCCAGAGCTGAAATACCAGCAGCGTCCAGAGCTTCTTGCGGTGGTCCGCCTTCCCCTCGAGGTGCTCGCGAAGGATTCGCTGCACCACTGCGGCATCGAAGTAGCCGTCGGCCTGCACGCGGGCGACCGAGAGCTTCTCCTCGAACAGCGGCCGAAGCTCGTTCTTGGCCCATTGGGCCACCGGGATGCCGAAGCCCTTCTTGGGCCGGTCGAGCACCTCGTCGGGGAGCTTCCCGCGCATTGCGGCCTTGAGGAGGTTCTTGGTCCGCATCCGCTTCAACTTCAAGCGCGCGGGAATGCGCGAGACGAACTCCACCAGCTCCGTATCGAGCAGCGGCGCGCGGGCCTCCAGCGAGCACGCCATGGTGGCGCGGTCGACCTTCACCAGGATGTCGTCCTGCAAGTAGAGCTTCATGTCCAGGTAGAGCACGCGGTCCAGCAGATCCTCGGCGCTGCCTGCCGTCCAGGCCGCCTCGGCCGCATGCGCCAGTCGCGCGTCCTCGACCTGGGCGCGCATGCCGGGAGCCAGCACGTCCAGCTCGCCCGGTCCGAACGAGCCGAGCCAGACGCTGTTCCTCAGCGGCATCTCGAGCGACGCCCCGCTGACGAACTTGCGAATCTTGAAGTCGAGGCTGATGTTGCTGAGGTTCACGGGCAACAGGGAAACCGCGCGCTCGATTACGTGCCGGCGCAGCGACGCGGGGACCAACCGGTAGAGTGAAACGAGCCGGTGGGCCTGGTAGGTCGGATAGCCCGCGAACAGCTCGTCGCCGCCGTCGCCGCCGAGGGCGACGGTCACGTGGCGCCGGGTGTAGCGCGAGAGGAGGTAGGTGGGCAGGATGCTGGCGTCGCCCAGCGGCTCGTCGAGGATTTCGGCGACCCTCGGGGCCAGCTCCAGCATCGCGCGCGCGTCGAGCGTTTCCTCGAAATGCTCGGTGCCGAGGTGCTTCGCCACCATCCGCGCCCAGACCGACTCGTCGAAGCTCGGGTCTTCGAAGCGAATGTTGAAGGTCTGGATGTCGGACTTGGCCTTCGCCGCGAAGTAGGCTACGGTCGAGGAGTCGATTCCTCCACTGAGGAAGATTCCAAGCGGCACGTCGCTCACCAGCCTGCGGCGCACCGCGCGGTCGGTGATGCGGGCGATCTCCTCTGCGCACTCCTCCTCGCAGGGAACGGGGACCCCGGGGATGGGCCGCGGGATGTCCCAGTAGGTGCCGACCGTGAGCTTGCCCTCGTGCCAGACCGCGAGCCCGGCGGGCGGCAGCTTCCGGATGCTGCGGAAGATGGTGTCGGGGGCCGGGACGTACTCGTAGTGCAGGTAGCGCGCCAGCGACGTGGGATCGACGTCGCGCCTCACCGAGGGGTGTAAGAGCAGCGACTTCAGCTCCGAGCCGAAGACCAGGTCGCCGGCGGCGACCGTGTAGTGGAGGGGCTTCTTGCCCAGCCGGTCTCTCGCCAGGATCAGCTTCCTGCGGCGCGAATCCCAAAGGGCGAACGCAAACATCCCGTGGACGTGCTTCACCAGCTCCTCGCCCTTCTCCTCGTAGAGGTGGACGAGCACCTCTGTGTCCGAGCGGGTCTGGAACGTGTGGCCGGCGGCGATGAGCTCGTCGCGCACCTTGTCGAAGTCGTAAATCTCGCCGTTGAACACGACGCCGATCGTGCCGTCCTCGTTGTAGAGCGGTTGATGGCCGCCTTCCAGGTCGATGATCTTGAGCCGCCGCATCGCCAGCCCCGCGCCGGGGCTCGCGTGGTAGCCCTCGTCATCGGGCCCGCGGTGGGCGATGGCGTCGTTCATCCGGCGCAACAGCGCCGTTTCCGGGGTGGCGCCCGCGTCTGACGAGGCGATGCCGCAGATACCGCACATGCCGGCTCAGGCCGCGGGCTCGGAGGCCGGCCCGCCGCCGACGATCTCTCGCAAGGCGTAGGTCGGCTTGCCCTGCGACTCGTGGTAGGTCCGCACCAGGATCTCCGCCAGCAGGCCCATCAGGATGAACTGGATGCCCGCGATGAAGAGCACCGAGGCGACCAGGATCAGCGGACTCATCCAATCGCCTGCCATGAAGAGCCTGCGCAGGATGACGAAAAGCCCGCCCATCCCCGCAAGGCCGAGCGACACGCCACCGAACCCGCCGAACACGTAGATCGGCTTGGTCGAGTAGGAGTGCAAGAACGTCATCGTCATCAAGTCGAGAAGGACTTTCACGGTGCGCGTCAGCCCGTACTTGCTGGCGCCGGCAACCCGGCGGTGGTGCCGCACCACGACCTCCGTGACGCGGGCGCCCGCCCAGTAGGCGTACGCCGGGATGAAGCGGTGCATCTCGCCGTAGAGCTGGATCTCCTCGAACACTTCGCGGCGATAGGCCTTCAGCGTGCAGCCGTAGTCGTGCAACGGCAGCCCGGTCACGCGGCTGATCAGCCAGTTGGCCACATTCGACGGGATGGTCCGCGAGAGCTTGGCGTCCTGGCGGTCCCGGCGCCAGCCGCTCACGACGTCGTGTCCCTCGTCGAGCTTCCGGACCAGCATCGGGATGTCGTGGGGGTCGTTCTGCAGGTCGGCGTCCAGCGTGACGATGACGCGACCGCGAGCGTGATCGATGCCGGCCGAGATGGCCGCCGTCTGGCCGAAATTGGTCTTGAAGAAGAGCACGCGGACGTGCGGGTCGGCGGCCGCCAGTTCGCGCAGGATCTGCGGGCCGGCGTCGCGCGAACCGTCGTCGACGTAGAGGATCTCGTAGCTCTGGCCGAGGGGGGAGACGCCCTCCAAAATGCTCTGGTGGAGGCGCGGCAGATTCTCCGCCTCGTTGTACACGGGGAGCACGATCGAAAGCGCCGGCCCGGGTGCGACAGGCGTCTGCTCATCTGACTTTCGAGGGGTCATGGGAACCCGGCCACGATAGCATCGGCGCTCGCCGAATGGAAAGTGCTGTGCGCTCCGCCAGGCCCTTGGAGTATAACGGTCCGGATGAGCTCTCGAGCCGACTCGCTGACCGGCGACCTGACCACCGCCGAGAGAGTGGAGCTGCTGCGTCTGGCGCGGTCCAGCCTCGAATCGGCCGTCCAGGGCCTCAAGCGGCCGCCAGGGCCTACCGGCATGCCCTCTCTGGAGGAGCATCGGGGCGCCTTCGTGACGCTCACGAGCGGGGGCGAGTTGCGCGGATGCATCGGCTTCATCCGGGGCTCAAAGCCGGTCTGGCAGGCCGTCAGCCAGATGGCCGTCCAGGCCGGGCTGCACGATCCGCGGTTTCGGCCGGTGTCCACCGACGAACTGGAAAGCCTCCGGTACGAGATCTCGGTCCTGACACCGCTGGAGAAAGTTGCGGACGTCTCGGCGATCCAGGTGGGCCGGCACGGTCTGATGATCGTGATGGGGTTCCACTCGGGACTGCTGTTGCCGCAGGTTGCGAGCGAGTACGGATGGGATCGAGAGACCTTTCTCGACCAAACCTGCCTCAAGGCGGGCCTGTCGGCAGGAAGCTGGCGCCAAGGCGTCGATATCTACAGCTTCTCCGCGCAGGTGTTCTCGGAGGCCAGCGAGGGCCTCCGATAGGGCAGGCGTGAACCAGGCGTTTCCGCCGTCCGACTCTGCCGCTGTTTACTTGAACCGATAGACGATTCGACCGCGAGTCAAGTCGTACGGCGACAACTCCACGGTCACCCGGTCACCGGGGAGGATGCGGATATAGAACTTGCGCATCTTGCCCGAGATGTGGGCAAGCACCATGTGACCGTTGTCGAGTTCGACATTGAAGAGAGCGTTCGGGAGGGCTTCCCGGACCTTCCCCTGGACTTCTATCTTCTGGGCTTTATTGTCCAAGTGTTGCGGCTACCTCCGAGAATCGCGAAGTGGCCGTGGCGGCCCTGCGCGGGACGGCAGTCTAGCACCGGAGGGCGGGCATGTCAAAGGTCATGGGCGGTCCGGGAGACCTGAGTCGAGCCCTTCAGAGCGCTAGCCGACCAGCCCCAAGGGTAGTTTCGGCGTGAGTCGAAGCGATCGACCCTCAAAAGAAGCCGCTGCACGCAACGGATCGCGGCTGCCGCCATCCACCGTCGCCCCTTGGACGCCAAACTCGCCCCCGCAGCACCAGGAGCGGGAAGAAAACTGGACAATTCGTAGGCCCAGCGCGTGAAGAACCCTCCCAGCGGCGACACCGTCGTCTCCGTGAATCCGGCGCTGGAGAGCAGCGACCGGAGGCCGTACGACGTGTAGCGAAAGTAGTCGTACGGCACCTGGTGCTCTTCCTGGGCCATCGGGACGGTGAGGAAGAGGCGTCCGCCCGGTCTCAGGACCCGGAAAAACTCGGCCACCGTCTCGCGGGGGTACTCGATGTGCTCCAGCGTCTGGGTCGAAACGACCGTGTCGAAGATCTCGGGGCGCAGCGGCAGCCCATCGACTCGGGCGATCACATCCAGGTTGGAGTAGTTCCAGACGGATTCTCCGATTGCCAGATCGAGCGCCGTGTAGTCGCAATGCTCGAACAGCCGGCGGTATGCGGCCTCGCCTGCGCCCGCGTCCAGCACCCGCTGGCCCGCTGGCAGGCTCTCAGCCACTTTCGCCACGAACCTCGTGACGTGCCATCGGCCGATGTCTCGCAGTCGGGACCAGGTCGTGAAGTCCTCTGTCAGTCTTTGGCGTGTCCCTTGCGGCAACCGGCTCCCTTCATGGTTCGGTCCACTTTACGGGGTTGAGGATGTGCCGCGTGTCACGTATAATAGATGAGGGTGGCGTAACGAGTCCCGTGCGTCCCGAGGGGGATGCAGGAGGAGCAGGCAGCATGAGTCTCTGGGCCCCCCAGCCGGTCAATTCCTCACCAGAGCCGCCGCGGGTGGTCGTCGTGGATGATGACGACGCCAACCGCGATCTCCTGATGTCCCTCTTGCAGCCGCAGGGATACGAAGTCTTCACCGCCGGAGACGGTCGCGAGGCGATCGGGCTCGTGCGGTCGCGCAGGCCCGATATCGTGCTCCTGGACTTGCTGATGCCCGGTGTGAGCGGCATCGAGGTGTGCGAGACCCTCAAGCAGGACGAGCACACGGGGCAGATCCCAATCGTCATGCTGACCGGACTCTGCGGCTCCGAAGAGAAGATCCGCTCCATCCGCGCCGGCGCCAACGACTTCATCACCAAGCCCTTCATTCAGGAGGAGCTGCTGCTGCGCATCGATTCGCTCATCCGGATCAAGCGGCTGCATGACGAGCTGGAGAACAAGAACCAGGCGCTGCAGAACCAGACGACCCACCTGGAGCACCTGGTGCGGCAGCGAACTGCCGAGTTGGAGGAGCTGACACTGGGCCTGGTCGCAGCCTTGGAGCGAGCCAACTCGCTCAATGACACGGACACCGGCAACCACATCCGACGGGTCTGCACCTACAGCTACATCCTGAGCAAGGGCTTCGGGATGGACGAGGAGTTCTCCCGCCGCCTGGAGCGCTACGCGTCGCTGCACGATGTGGGCAAGGTCGCCGTTCCCGACACGATTCTCAAGAAGCCCGGGAAGCTCACCGAGGCCGAGATCGAGGAGATGAAGAAGCACACCGTGCTCGGCTGGGAGCTTCTGACTGCCGCGAAGGCCGACCAAGTCGCCTGCAACGTGGCCCTCTTTCACCACGAGAAATTCGACGGCAGCGGATATCCCAAGGGCCTGGCAGCCGAGGAGATCCCGGTCGAAGCCCGCATCGTCGCGCTGGCCGACGTTTACGACGCGCTCACCACCAAGCGCTGCTACAAGGAGGCCTTCTCCGAGGAGCAGGCCGACGAGATCATAAGACGCGACTCGGGTCGCCACTTCGATCCGGGCTTGGTGGAAGTCTTCTTCCGCCTCCGCGACAACTTCAAGAAGGTCCGCTCGGTCTATCCCGACTGAGACCCGCGCTCACCGCGGCGAAATCTGCTCGATCGGCATCACCAGCACCTCGACGCCGTCTTCGTAGGCTTCGTCGAGCCGGGCGCCCAGGTACTCGATGACCTCGTCGGCGTTGTCGTCGTAGGTCACGAACGTCAAGACCGCCGTCCCGTCGGGCTGCCAGCGTGTCTGAAGGAACTCCACGCCTGCGAAACGGCGCACCACCCGCCGCACGATGTCGCGGCGGACGGCGTCCACCCGGCCGGCCTCGCCTCGTGTCCGCTCGCCCATTCCGGATGCAAGTGTAGCTCCGCGCCCGTAACTAATCTCGCCCGGCGGCCACAAAACGCTGACGTGCTTCTTCGCATTCACCCCACCCATCCGCAGGAGCGACTCATCGATCGCGTGCTCGAGGAGCTGCTCGGCGGCGCCTTGATGGCCTAT
The DNA here is from genome assembly GCA_016199905.1 of Candidatus Wallbacteria bacterium. GTDB lineage: Bacteria > Muiribacteriota > UBA6191 > JACPRK01 > JACPRK01 > JACPRK01. The sequence goes on along the minus strand of JACQFU010000318.1, from coordinate 2,853 downwards.
CCGACCGACACCGTCTACGGGTTGGGGTGCGACATGCTGAACAAGCGGGCCGTCGAGCGCGTGTATGCCGTGAAGCGGATGGATCGGACCAAGCCGCTGGCGCTGCTCTGCAACGATCTTTCGCACATCAGCGAATACGCGCTCGTCAGCGACTTCGCCTATCGCGTGATGAAACACCTGGTCCCCGGGCCCTACACCTTCGTGCTTCCCGCGACCCGGCTGGTGCCCAAGGTGCTCGAGACGCGACGCAAGACCGTCGGAATTCGCGTCCCCTCCCATCCCATCCCGCTGGCCGTGATCCGCGGGCTGGGCCATCCCATCGTCTCCTCGAGCTGCGACCCCGACGGCGCCGAGGAGATCATGAACGATCCCGAGGAGATCGATCGATACTTCGGGAACCAGCTCGACTTGATCATCGACGGCGGGCCGGGCGGCCTGATTCCTTCCACGGTGATCGACCTCACGGGAGCGGAGGTTGTGGTCGTGCGTGAAGGCAAGGGCGACACGGCCGCGATCCACGGGTGAGCCCGAAGGGTGCGCCTACATCTGGCAGGAGAGCAAGTCCTCGTAGGTCTGGCGGCGCCGGATCAGCGTGGCCTTTCCTTCGGAGACGAGCACCTCCGGCGGTATCGGCCTCGAGTTGTAGTTACTCGACCGCGACAGCCCGTAGGCGCCGGCATTGACCATCCCGAGCAGGTCGCCTTCGGCCAGCTCCGGCATCGGCCGATCCGAGGCGAAGGTATCCCCCGTGTTGCACAGGTTGCCCACCAAGTCGTAGCGCCGCGACCGCTCGGCACCCATACGGTTCGTCGCGTGAAACTCGTGGTACGACTTGTAGAGCGCCGCACCCAGGTAGTGGTTGAAGTTGGAGTCGAGGATCGCGAACGTGCGCCCCTCGGGAGTCGGCTTCACGATCACGACCCGGGTGAGCATCCAGCCGGCCTCGCACGTCAGGTACTGACCGGGCTCGACGAACACCTCGAGCGGCCGGGCGTGTGAATCGTTCCAGCCTTCGAGGAGCTCCAGTACGCCCCTGGCGTAGCGCTCCAGCTCGAAGGGACGCTCGTCTGGCTCGTGCGGGATGCCCAGGCCACCGCCGAGATCGATGCAATCCAGGGTCTCGGCGAACCGCTCGGCCAATTCGAAGACCGTTCGGGCCGTTCCCAGCATCACTCCGGCGTCCAGTCCCCCGGAGCCGGTGTGCACGTGCAGCGCGTGGATCGTTGCGCCGGCGCGGACCGCCGCATCTCTCGCATCGAGCGCGTAATCGATCGGGATTCCGAGCTTGCTGTGGCTGCCGCCAGTCGTGCAGCTCAGGTGCGAGCCGGTTCCGATGTTGGGATTGATCCGGATGCCGATGCGGCTGCCGGGCGCGACGCGGCCGAATCGTTCGACTTGACTGATGGCATCCACATTCACGAGCACCCCCGTGGAAGCCAGGTAGCGCATCTCTTCTTCTGCGAGACCCGTGCCGGTGAAGGAGATCCGGCCGGGCGCGAAACCGGCGCGCAATGCGAGATAGACTTCGCCCGCGCTGCAGCAATCGATGCCGAACCCTTGAGCGCCGATCAGTTGCCAGATCCGGAGGTTCGGATTGGCCTTCCCAGCGTAGAAGAGCCGGACTCGGTCGTGGTCGAAGGCCGCTCGGAGGCGCGAGGCGCGCTCCCGGACGACCTCCTTTTCCATGACGAAAAGCGGCGTTCCGAACCGCTCCGCCAGTTCGGCGGAGGAGATCCCGCCCAGGAAGAGTTGGCCTTCGACGACTTGCATGCGTGACTGGGGATCGAAACGACCGAGGCCCGGCGCGCAGAGCGACCGGGCCTTCGGCCGGAAAAGTCTTCCGAGGAAGACCCCGCGTGGACCTGCGCGAGCAAGACCACGGAGGACCCTCGATTACTTGCCGTGTAGGGAGCGCAGGGCCTTGAGGTGCTCGAGCATGGAGCTCAAGCGGGCCTTGTGGGCCTCGTCCTTGGAGGAGTCGAGCGCCTTCTGCATGTTCTCGATGTCGCGATCGAGGTCGCGCGCGCGCTCCTCGTGGCCGTAGGGATTGTTGCCCTTGCGCTTCTCGACCTCACGGGCCATAGCCGCGCTCAGGTCGGACTGCCGGCTCTGGGCGTGCTGGCCCTTATGCTTGCCGTGCTTCTTGTGCTTGCGATGCTTCTTCTTGCCCTTGGAGGCCTCCTCCTTGGCGGGAGCATTGGCCTGGGCAGAAGCCTCGGCCGCAGGAGCGGCGGCTGCAGCCGGCGCGCTGGCGTCCTTGCCCGCAGCGGGCGTGGCATCCTGCGCGAGAGCGAAGGTGCTGGCAGCGGCGGTCAGCAGAAGGCTTGCGCCGAATCTCAGGATCGTCTTTTCCATCTCGGATTCCTCCTCGAGAAATAGGTCAGGGATTGACTAGGACCTCGCGCTCGGTTACGGGCCCGGAAGTTAGCATGAACGGCTCACGATTGCCAGAAATTTCGTTCGATCTGAACAAATCCTACGTCGCACTGCGTCATGACCGAACAGGCGAAACCGGTCTCTGGAAGCGCATTCACGCGCTCCCGGAGGCCGGTTCCCGCACGAAGGCAATGCGGCGCTCGCAGCCGCATCGCGGCTGCTTCACGAACGACTCCGCGCTCAGTTGCGAGGTGGACCTGGCTTTCGGTCCGCCTCGTCTGCCGCATCGCGGCTGCGATCACAAACAGTATTTTTTGTGCAGCTTCTCGAGGCCGCCCGGCTGGTCGAGCAGCTCGATGTCCTTGCCCAGGGTGGACGCGTAGTGCGTCTTGATGAACTGGACCATCCGCTGTCGAACCTCGTCGCCGTCGATTTTTCGGTTGATGCTCACGTCAGCCTCCTGGAGTTCTCGGGGGG
>JACQFU010000329.1 GCA_016199905.1 Candidatus Wallbacteria bacterium | reverse complement strand
GCCAGCTCTCGAGAGAAGACAGTCGCGCTGGGAAAGCGCTCCGCAGGGTCCTTCGCCAGCGCTTTCTTCAGGAAGACATCGAACTCGGCTGGCAGCTCCGGCCGCATCGGCCGGACGCTCGGCACCGCGGCCGAGACCTGCATCCGCAGCAGCTCTCCAGCGCCGGCCGCCGAGAATGGCGGGTGGCCGGCGAGGCACTCGAAGAACACGATCCCCAGGGCGTAGAGATCCGTGGCCGGCGTCGCCATACGCCCCTGAATCGACTCCGGAGCCATGTAGGCCGGCGTCCCCAAGATGTTCCCGGCCCTGGTCTTCACGGCGCAGGAGAGCTGATCCTTGGCGAGTCCCAGGTCTCCCACGAGAATGCCGCGGTCGGAAGATACGAACAGATTCGCAGGCTTGAGATCCCGATGCAGGATGCCGGCGTCGTGCAGTGTCGCCAGAACGTCCGCCGTCACTTCCGCCACCTCGATGGCCTCCCGGACCGGCAGCGGACCGCACCGGGCCAGCCGGCGGTCGAGCGTCTCGCCGACGACAAGCTCGTGTGCCAACATTAGCCGTCCGCCAACTTCGGCGACCTCGAGGACGCGCACCAAGTTGGGGTGCGACACGCGGGCGGCCAGTCTGCCCTCCTGAACGAATCGCTTGCGGCTCTGCTCGTCTCCGGTCAGCTCCGGCGCCAGGACTTTCAAGGCGACGAGCCGTTGCAATGAGACTTGCGACGCCTCGTAGACGACGCCCATCCCTCCTGCACCCAACAGGCGATGGATGCGATAGGCGCCGAAGAGGCTGCCCGGCATCAACTCTTCCGGTTGTTCGCCGTGCAGCGTCATCTCGAGGGTGCGCGCTCCGTTTCTCCGGCGAAGACCGGCCCGTTCGCGATCCTTCCCGCGGCTCGAATCCTCATTTGGGAGACATGTTACTCCGGTCACAGGGCGAGGGGGCTCGCTGTCGCCAGTGTCCTCTGCGCGTTTCCGAAGCTCGTGCCGTAGCGGCGCGCCGAAGAGCTCACGAACGTGAGCGCGGGCACGACGGCCCCTTCAGCCCCCTACTGCTTGACGCCCTCCGCCTCCTCGGCCTTCTTGATCATGTCGTCCAGGTCGCTGCAAGCCTCGGCGGGTTCGCGATAGATCTTGAGCCGCACCGTGGTCAGCTCCATCGGGCTGATGGGGGGAGTGGCGCCGGGCTTGGTGGTGGTCTCATCGGCCCAGGCGCGCAGCGTGTCCCAGCGGGCGTTGAAGTTCTTGGGCGACGTGGCCTCGGCGCGGGCGGCCTCGATCAAGGCGTGGATGTCGGCCGGAGGCGCCTGGGAAGCGGAGTCCTGGGCGGCGCCGCCCGCGGAGTCTCCGGGTTCGAGCTTCACGGTGGCGCCGGGCTTGAACGCGACCCGACCCGCGGGAATCGAGCCGGCCCTGGCGATTTTCGGACTCGGAAGAGCCTCCGGCTCCGGCGGAGCCGTCGAGGATGAGAGCTTCCAGACCAAGAGCAGGGCGGCGACAAAGACCCCGCCGGCGACCAGCGGCAGGGACGGGCCCGAGCGCGGCGGCGGCTCGACAGCGGGAAGACGACGCGACGTGCCCGTGCTCAGCGCGGCAGCCGGCCTCGCTTCCGATCCAGCCGCCGCCTCCGGCGCCGGAATCGTCGGGTGCACGCCTGCGTACATCAAGGTGGGCAGGCCGCGGCTGGCCTTCTTCACCATCAGTTTTCGCCGCACCGCCTCCAGCTCCTTGACGAAGTCCGCGGCCGTTTGAAAACGCTCCTCGGGCTGGCGGGCGGCGGCGAGCAAGATGAATCGCTCCAGCTCTGCCGGGCACTCGGGGTTCTTCGCCACGGGGACGGTGAACTGGTAGTCGACCGTGCGCGACAGGCTCGCGGGCGCCAGCGGGTCCTCGCCCGTGATGAGGGCGTAGAGGATGGAGCCGGCCAGGAAGATGTCGCTGCGAGCGTCGACCGGCCAGTTGTAGGCCCGCTCGGGCAAGGCCTCGAAGGTGTCGGTGTCGACCATGTCCCTCAGCGAGGGGACGTTGAAGGTCGAGCTCTTGAGCAGACTGAAGTCGCAGATGACGACCCGGCCGGTGACGAGGTCGTAGTTGATGCCCCCGAGCGAGAGACCGCGGTGGACCAGGCCCCGCGCGTGCAGGTACTCCAGGGCCTGCCCCAGCTGAACGCCGACCTCGATCGCGACGTCCGGAGGAGCCTGCCCCTGCGAGACGTACTCCTTGAGCGGCAACCCCGGCGGCGGATCGGTGACGTAGAAGACGCGGTCGCCCGCGTGCCCCAGATCGAGGACCTTCAGGATGCCCGGATGGTCGAGGCTCGCCAGCGCCCGGCACTCGGCTTGGAACTTCTCGTACATCTCGGAGCTCTCGTCGACCAGCGTCTGGAGCACCCGCAATTCGACGTCGCGGTCGAGCTTGCGCTGGTGGGCCGCGAAGACCGACAGATAGCCCCCGATCTCCCGGACCTTCTGCTTGACGACGTACTTTGCGAGATCCGATGCGGCCATGCGTGAAGGAGCTTATCATGGGCGCGAGACGTCACAATGATGCTTCTCCCCCTCCTCCGGCGCGCTCTCCTGGGAGTCGTCAGCTTTCAGCTTGCCTCCGGCATCGTGTTCTGGCGCACGGCGGCGCCAGGGGCGGCAACGCAGGCGGCGGTGCTCCTGCACATGGTCCTGGGCACGGCGGCGGCGCTGCTGCTGGGTCCGTACCTGAAGGGCCATTTGCCGAGGGTATGGAAGTCGTCGCGGCGCTGGATGCGCGTGCTGGGACTGGGCGCGGCGACGAGCGCGGCGACGGCGCTGGCCACTGGACTCGCGATGGGAGCGATGGTGACTGCCGGGAGCTGGGTGCCGAAGTCGCTCGCGTTCGCGCACCGCTGGGCCGGGCTTTCGGGTGGAGCACTTCTGGTGGCGCACCTGGGCGGGGCCGCGCGGAAACCGGCGGGGCGGGGGGCCTTGCGTGAGTGCGCCGCCGGACTGGCGATCGGCCTGGCGCTGGCTGCCGCAGGGACGCCCTCGATCCTCTGGATGGCGGTACGGACCGAGCCCTCCACGGCGGCCGATCCGGCAGGCGGGGCCCTCTCGACGACGCGCCGGGTCTTCGAGTTTCAGCCGCCGCCGAGCGAGGCATGCGGCACTTCCGGATGCCACGAACAGATCTATCGCGAGTGGCGGGCTGGGCCTCACGGGAACGCCGGTGCAGACCCGTACTACCTGGCGCTGGAGACGAAGCTGCGCGGCGGCCCGGCGGCCGCGCGCACGAGTTACTGCAACGAGTGCCATGACCCGGAGTTGCTCCTGACCGGGCGGTTGTCAGCGCGAAGGACGGGAGGAGGCGCGCTCGTGGCGCACACCGGCGAGTCGGTCGCCTGCTACGTCTGCCACTCGATGCGGGAGACGGGCGGGAAGAAGGAACGCGGAAACTACGCCGTGGAGCCGCCCTCCGGCGGATTCGGGGCCGACACCGCAATCGGCCGGTTCCTGATTCGCGCCTGGCCCGAAAGCCACCACAGGGCCTTCTGGTTCGGCCGCTACGAGAAGTACCGGGTCTGCTCGGCGTGCCACCTGGCGACAGTCGACGAGCCGATCCCGGGCTTCGGAAACCTCTGGATCGAGAACCCGTTCGAGCGCTGGGAGCTGGCGGGGGTGAAACCTCGTTGCCATCACTGCCACATGCCCGATCGGAAGTCGCCCGATGGAGAACATCCGTCCCACAGGTTCGCCGGCTCCAACCTGTTCCCGGGCGCCGACGATGTTCAGCGCGCCGCGGTAGAGAGCATGTTCCGCGGCGAGGCCGGCCTTCGCGACGTGAAGGGAAACCCCAGCGCGGGAGCGCTGTTCGAGCTCTCGGCGGGGCCGGTGCGGGCGACGAGCTCAGGCGTGGAAATCCCGCTGGCAATCGCCGATCAGGGCCGGATCGGCCACCAGTTCCCGGCTGGGGCGCAGGACCTGTGCATGGTCTGGATCGAGGCGGACTGGGCCGACGCGGCCGGCCGGCCCATCGCGCGCTGGGGCGAGGTGGAGGCAGGCGGGCCGCTCTTGCCCTGGACGCCGATGTTTCGCCGGCCTGGAGCGCCCGCGGCCGATGCGGGCCGGGACCACCTTCAGCCTTTTGGCCTGCTGCGGCCTGGAGAGACGATGCGGGTGGAGTTGCGCTTGCCCGGCGCGGTGCCAACCGCACGCATCGCCGGGAGTCGGCTCCAGGCGACGTTTTGCTACCGCAAGGTCTCGAGTGCCGCCCTGGGCCGACTGGGGCCAGGCCCCAACGGCCTCCCGCTGGCATTGCCTCCGAGGCGCATCCTGGCGCGACTGGATGTGCCTCTGCGCCCGGCCGGGAACTGAACCAGCAGCGCCCGGCGGTCATTACTGGTAACCTGCGTTACCGAGTTTCTAACTTTCACGGTCACGGGGCTGTCCTCGATTCCGGTGCGGCCGGGTCGTGGGGGAATCGATGCAGAGAAGGCGAAACAGTTCGGAGGGACGGGGCGGATTCAGCTTCGCGGAGATCCTCATTGCGAT
>JACQFU010000345.1 GCA_016199905.1 Candidatus Wallbacteria bacterium | reverse complement strand
CGCGAGCCTTGCGCAGCACCGCCTCGCCCGTCACGGAAGGCGCGTCCAGCAGGTTGGCGATCGCCACCTCGCCCGTGAAGGGAGTGCCGGAGACCATCCCCTCCAGGCGGCTGCCGAACAGCGTCTGGCGCGACAGCGTGACCCGTCCGCTCGACAGCTTCACCGGCAGCCATTGCTGCGCCAGCGGCACCGCCAGTTCCAGTCCGGCCGCCCCCCCTTCGAGCACGACCGAATAGTCGCCGCGAACCCCCGAGACCTGCGCCGTCACGGCGGTCCGGCCCTGCACCCGGTAAAGCTCCAGCGCCCTCTTCACCACCGGAGGCAGACGCTTCGCCAGCCTCCCCAGATCGACGTCGGGGGCCCGCACCTCCGCCGAGATCTTCATTCCGCCCGAGAGGTCGTCGATGGAGATGTCGCCCGTCGCCGGCACTCCCCAGACCGTCACGTCCGCCCCACTTGCCTTCAAAGCATCCGCCGAGTAGAGAACTGTGGCCAGCAGCACCCGGATCGGGATCGGCCCCACTTTCTCGTTGGGCCACTCGATATCGAGCCCCCGAACGCCGAGCTCCGCCCTCACCACGGGCCGCGTCGCGTGCCCCTCCACGCCGATCACCGCCGAGCAGCCGCCCTCGATCGTCGCCGGCAGGCGCCGCTTCTCCAGGAGCGGCGTCAAATCGAAGCTGGCGCAGCTCGCCCGCAACGAGAGCGTCGGGTCCGACGCCGGCGCTCGCAGTGCCCCCTCCACGCCGAAGACGCCGAACTTGGTCTCGACGACCATCTCCCGGCACAGCGCCTGGCCCGGCCCAAGATCGAACCGCCCCGAACGAACCGTCGCCAGGCCCACTTCCGGCAGCTCCAGCGCGAGATCCTGCGGCGCCAGGTCGCCTTCGACGACCGGCGCTCCCGGCTCTCCGGTCAGCGTAACCCGGCCCGAGAGCACGCCGCCCTGAATCGCCCGGCCCTGGCCGCCCAGCTTCTGGGCCGCAACCGCCAGGTCCAGCCGATCGAGTCTCACCGCGGTCTTCAGCTGCGGGTGGGTCGTCGCCCCCGTGATCCCTCCGTCGGCGTACGCCTCGAGCCACGGCGACTTGAGCGAAAGACTTCCGGAGATGGAATCGGGCAGCGCCGTATAGACGCCCCGCAACTGCAGCGCTACCGGGTCGGCGGCTGCCGGCTCGAAGACGCCCTGCGCCCGAAAGCCCCGATTGCCGTACTTCGGCCGCTCCAGGCTGAGCCGGTCCCCCGTGAACCGGCCCTGCTCGGTGGCGACGCGGGCCAGCGTGACCAGAATGGTCGGATGGAAATGGTGCGGCTGCCGCTGGATCCGTTCCAGGGTCTTCTTCAACTCGACGAGCTTCTTCGGAGTCGTCACGTCCAGCTCGAGGGTCTCCAGCTCGAAGGTCAGCGGTTCCAGCGTCCCTTGCAGCAGCGACCAGCCATCGAAGGTGATGGAAAGCTGCGCGGCCTCGATAGGCATTTCGCCCTCGGGCGCCAGCATACGCAGCTCCTTGGCGTCGACCTGAGTCAGTCCGTGCACCTCGGCCGACTTCACCGTGACCGGCATTCCCAGCTCGACTGCGAGGCGTTCGCAGAGTATCTTGGCCAGCTCGCCGGTAGACGCGATCTGCCGGAAGCGCCAGGCGACCAGTCCGGCCAGGCCCCCCGCAGCCAGCAACAGCGCAAAGACCACTCGCCAGAGCCGCCGGCTGCGATACCACTTCTTCTGGGGCAAGCGTCAGTCTCCCAGCTGGGTCGCCAGCTTCTCGATCTGCTCGCGCTGCGTCGGCGTGAGCTTGGTGGGCAGCAGCACCTGCACTTCCACCAGATGATCGCCCGGTCCCAGCCCCTTGCCGCGAAGCCGCAGCCGGGTGCCGGGCTGCGTGCCGGCGGGGATCTTCAGACGCAGCGTCTCGCCCTTCGGAGTGTCGACTGTCACCGAGGCGCCCAGGATCGCCTGGAACACACCGAGCTTGACCACGCTCAGGACGTCGCCGCCTTCGATGCGGAAATTGCCGTCCGCGACGATCGAGAGCTTCAAGTACAGATCGCCGGAGCCGCCCGGACCTGTCGCCCCTTGGCCGGCCAGACGCATCTCCGTGCCTTCACCGGTCCCGGCCGGGATTCTCACCGTGAGGCGCTTGGTCTGCTGCACCTCGCCACGCCCGGCGCAAGCGGCACAGGCCGCAGTCGGGACTTCGCCGCGGCCGCCGCATCTCACGCAGGGACTGGAGCCTCGCAGGCCCGCGCTTCGCCCGCCGCCGTGACACTGCGGACAAGTGGAAGGGCCGGCGCCGCCGCTTCCGTGACAGGCCTCGCAGGTGGCGGGAAGGTCGACGGCGACGGTCAGGCTTCCCCCGCGTGCGGCCGTTGTGACGGGGACTTGCGCCGTGGCGCGAACATCGCTGCCCGTGCGGCCCGCGCCGGCCGGTCCGGAACGCCCGGGGCCACGCTCGCCCCGCTTGAAGAGCATCTCGAACAGATCCGAGATGCCGCCCAGCCCTCCCTCTTTTCCCAGCCCTCCCAGGTTGCCGAAATCGAAGTTTTCGAAGCCGGGCTGGCCGCGCAGATCGCCGCTCTGGAAGTTGAATCCACGGGCCTGCAGGTCGCGGAGCTGATCGTACTGCTGGCGCTTCTTGGCGTCGGAGAGGACTTCGTAGGCCTCGTTGACCTCCTTGAATCGGCGCTCGGAGTCCTTGTTGCCCGGGTTGCGGTCGGGGTGAAGCTTCTTGGCGAGCTTGTGGTAGGCGGAGCGCAACTCTTTCGGCGCCGCCTTGTCGCTGACGCCGAGGAGCTTATAGAAGTCCTTATCGGGTGCCATGAAAATCGGCGATCAGTCGTCGTCCTCGAGAGGCGCGTGGCGCGCACCCGACAGCTCCGCCAGCTTCGCGAGCCCGTCTCTCTCGTAGCGGCGCACTTCATCGGGGGAAAGGCTGGTGAGATCGGCCACTTCTCCGACGGAGCGCTCGACCTGATCCGTGAGACCATACCGCAGCGTGAGCACTCCGCGCTCCTCTGTGGTGAGCTGTTGGAGCAAAGGCCGCAGCGAGGCGACGATGTGGCGCCTGCGCGTGGTGCGGGCCTGCTCGGCGGCCTTGAGGTCGATGACCACCTCTTCCAGGCTCTTCTCTTCATCCCGGGGCAGAGGACTGTCCAGGCTCAACGGGT
>JACQFU010000344.1 GCA_016199905.1 Candidatus Wallbacteria bacterium | reverse complement strand
TGATCGGCGCGGGCGGCCAGGTCATCAGCAAGATCCGGCAACTGGCGCGCGATCGCATCCGCCGTTTCACGGGGAAGAAGACGCGTCTGGAGCTGTTCGTGAAGGTGAAGGCACGCTGGTCGGCCGACGAGCGGCTGCTCGATCGGATGGGGCACAATGCGTGAGGGGAGAACCGGATGTCCGAGATCGAAGTGAAAGTGCTCGATATCGACCCCGGCGAGCTTCGCGAGAAGTTGCTCGGACTGGGCGCGCAGCTGGTCAAGAACGGGCGCGAAGTGAACAGCATGTTCGATTTTCCGGACGGCCGGCTCTTCCAGCGCGGCGGCTACGTGCGCATCCGCGACTTTTCGGGGAAGAGCATCCTGACGTTCAAAGAGCGTATCGGCCAGGGCGCGTTCAAGGAGAGCCGCGAACACGAGACGGAAGTGAGCGACCCGGTCGAGATGCGCCGCGTGCTCGAAGCGCTTGGGCTGGAGCTGAGGCGGGTCGACGAGAAAGACCGCGAGTCCTACCGGCTCGGGGACGCTCTCTTCGAGCTGGACCATTGGCCGGGTTATCCGCCGTACATGGAGATAGAGGCGCCGACCCGCGAGGCCGTCGAGGCCGGGCTTGCCCGGCTCGGGTACAAGCTGGCCGACTCCACAGGCCGTCACTTCCACGAAATCGCCGTGGAGGTGTACGGTCGTCCGCTGCCGGCCAACCTGAAGTTCTGAGACCGGGGTCCCCAAACCCGCATCCGGCGCGGTTTCAGCTTGCCATTGAAGGGCGCCCGGTAATATCCTTTTCGCCACGACCCGAGCCCGCCACGGCCCTCCGGGCTCCCGAGCCGACACCAGTCACTGGCCGCCGACGCAGGGGAACGTAACGATGGACAAGATCGCCCCGGAGAACATTCGGACTCTCGCCTTGGTCGGTCACGGCAGTTCGGGCAAGACCTCGCTGGCCGAGGCCATCCTTTTCGATGCGGGGGCAATCGCCAGGATGGGCAAGACCGACGATGGCACAGCCCACACGGACTACGATCCCGATGAGATCCATCGGAAGATCTCCATCAACGCCGTTCCCATCACGGCGATGTGGCAAGGCACCGAGCTCAACGTCGTCGATTGCCCGGGCTATGTGGACTTCCTCCCGGAAGTGCTGACGGTCCTGCAAGACATGGACGCGGCGGTGCTGGTGGCCAACGCACTCCACTCCAACGAGGCCCAGGCCGGCAAGGTCTGGAACTACTGCCAGCAGCTGGAGCTTCCCCTGGCCTGCTTCATCAGCAAGATGGACAAGGAGAATGCCGACTTCGAGAAGGCGGTCGCGGATCTCAAGGCGGATCTGGAGGGCAACTTCATTCCGGTCGCCGTTCCGATCGGCTCTGCTGCGTCCTTCAAGGGTTACGTGGACCTGCTGACGATGAAGGCGCACACGTTCTCCGACGACACCGGCAAGTCGAAGGAGGGGGCCATCGACAGCAGCCTCGAGAACCTCGTCCACAAGCATCGCGAGGCGCTGGTGGAGGCCGCCGCGGCGGCCGACGACGCACTCACGGAGAAGTACCTCGAGGGCGAAGAGCTGAGTGAGGAAGAGATTCTGAGAGGCATCCGGGTGGGCGTGTTGCAGCGCAAACTGGTCCCCGTGGTCCCCGGCTCGGGCATCCGTAACATCGGCGTGCAGATGATGATGGACGTCATCGCGAAGTTCCTGCCGTCCCCGGCGGACCGGACGTTGGAAGTCCCCCTTTCGGGCAAAGAGGAGAAGGTCTTCATCAAGGCCGATTCGGGCGAAGAAGTTTGCGCCCGGGTGTTCAAGGTGCTGACCGAGGCCCACGTGGGCGAGCTCTTCATCGTCCGGATGTACGCGGGCACGCTCTCCCCGTCCACGATCGTCAGCAACACCACCCGGGAGACCAAGGAGAAGATCGGTCCCATCATGCGGCTGAAGGGCAAGGAGCGCGTCGACGCCCCGTTCCTGACGGCCGGGCAAATCGGGGCCTTGCTGAAAGTGAAGGGGCTGCACTGGAGCGACTCGATCTCGACGGACAAGCGGCCCGCACGCTTCGCGGATCGCAGGAAGCCCGACACCTACCTCTCGGTGGCGCTGAGGCCTCAGACGGCGCAGGACACCGAACGGCTCTCCACGGCGCTGTCGAAGCTGCGTGCCGAGGACCCCTTCATCCACGCGGAGAACAACGAGGTGACGCACGAGTTCGTGGTCAGCGGCACCGGCGAGCTGCACGTCGACACCTTCGTGCGCCGCTTGAAGGATCGCTACAACGTCAACTGCGAAGTGGCCAAGCCGAAGATCCCGTACCGCGAGACGGTGCGCGGAAAGGCGGAAGGCCAGGGCAAACACAAGAAGCAGTCGGGCGGCCACGGGCAGTACGGAGACTGCTGGCTGCGGATCGAGCCGTTGCCGACGGGCACCGGCTTCGAGTTCGAGGACGCGATCGTCGGCGGCAAGATCCCCAACCGATTCATCCCGGCAATCGAGAAGGGCGTGCGCGAGTCGATGATGCGCGGGATCCTCGCCGGCTTCCCTGTGGTCGACTTCCGCTGCACCGTCTACGAGGGTTCGTACCACGCAGTCGACTCCTCGGAAATGGCGTTCAAGACCGCTGCCTCGAAGGGATTCAAGAAGGTCGCCCGGGAAGCGAAACCCGTCCTGACGGAGCCGGTGATGACTATCGAGGTGGTCGTGCCCGAGGCGAACATGGGCGATATCATGGGCGACCTGAACAGCCGGCGAGGCCGCATCCTGGGGATGGAACCCGACGGCAAGAGGCAGATCATCAAGGCACAGGTGCCGCTGGGCGAACTGTACAAATACATCATCTCGCTGCGCTCGATGACCGGCGGGCGCGGAGAGTTCACGATGAACCTTTCGCACTACGAGGACGTGCCGGCACACGTGCAAGAGGCGATCATCAAGGAGCACGGCGGCGCCGTGGCGGAGGACGAGGAGTAGCCCCACGGTTCTCGGGCAGACCGAATCGACCCCGGCCGACCGGGCGGCGGCCCCTGGCGGCCGGGCGCCCGGTGCTCGCCTAGGGTCTCCCGTGCTGACCCCGGGGCCGACCAGCCCCGTCGAAGCCGACGGCCCGGGCGCGCTCTGGAGGCGATTGCTCGATTGGCTCGATCGACTTCGAACGTACGGCCCCGCGGAGCGGCGCGCGCTGGCCGCGCTGGAGTCCCGGACCGCGGGTGGGCCGGGCCAAGCCGCGCCCCTGCAGGGGGATCCGGCGAATGCGCCCGCGCCGGCCGGGCTCGACGACTGGCTTGCGCTGGTGGAGTTCGTCGCGCTGCGGGGCGACTACGAGCGGGCCGCGCGGGTCCTGGCGCGAGTGCCGGCCGGGCTGCGCGGCGAGCCCGCGTATGACGCCGCGCGCGGCGCCGTCCTCGGCGACGGAATGTCGCGGCTCGCGGAGATGTTGCTGCCCGGGCTGCCCCGGCGCCGCGTCCGCCAGAGCATCGCCCGCACCCCTTCGGGACAGCTCATCGCCGTCGGCGACGTGGTCCTCGAGGAGGTGCTCGAGGTGCGCGAGGCTCTGCTGGAGTTGAAGAAGACCGAGGCATCGCCGCATCTGGTGCTGCTGCACATGCGCAGCTCGCTTCCGGAGTGGCGGCTGCAGCGGTTTCTGGAGCGCGAGACCGCCAAGCGCCGCCCCGACGTGAAGGACTTCGAGGTGCGGATGGAGCCGGGCCGGATGCAAGTCCGATGCTCCTTCAAAGGCATCCCTCTCACCATCGGCCTGGTGCTGGAGCTGCT
>JACQFU010000343.1 GCA_016199905.1 Candidatus Wallbacteria bacterium | reverse complement strand
TGGCGTCTGGCGGTTGGAGCGATCGTTCACCTCCGCGAACCGCTTCACGTAGCTCTCCACCGGCAGGTCGCGCAAGATGGCGTCGCCGTAGGTGAGGATGCCCACGCCGGAGTTCGGCAAGGCGAACACCTTGAAGGCCGAATCCGACAGCACCAGCGGCGTGTGAACGACCTCGGTGCCGCCGGTAATCTGTTTGGTCGCGGTGCTCTGCATCGTGGTGCGGCTGTCGGCTGCGAGCACGATGCCCGTCGGGACGAAGACCGAGATGACCAGGCTCACGTTGACCTCTGAGATGTGGGTTCGATCGGCGCGATCCAGACCGCTCCGGACTCCTCCTTGACCGTGGCGAAGATATTCACGGTGTCAGGGCCGGCGTCGGCCAAGGAGTAGAAGCCCACCTCATCATATCCCAGGCGGCCCAGCTCGGCGGCCTTTCGGTAGGGGCGCAGGTAGAAGCGCGAGGAGCCCAGTTGTTGCTCGATCAGTTGGATTTGAGTGGCGCGAGCAGGGCTGCTCTGGCGCAGTTCCTCGAGCTCCCCCTCCAGGCGTTAGCGGGCGCGGAGCTCTTCGGTCTTGAGGAACTCCAGGTAAGCGACGAGGTTGTTGAAACTGGCGAGCATGCGTTCGGGGGCCAGATCGAAGAGCTTCATCAGGTAGGTTCGCTCCGGCCCCAGGACCTGGATGACTTCCGCCAGGTTCAATTCCACTTCGGGATCGAAGGGCAAAAGCCCGTAGCGCGCCACCGAGCCGGTGCCTCCGGCGCGTGGGTTCAGGTGCATCATCTCGCGGAAGGCGCGGATCGGGTCGTGAGTGGTCATCGCGCGGTCCGTGCGCCGCGAGCCGGCGACGTAGACGCACAGCAGGTCGGCGGTCCCTTCCCGGACGAACTTATTGAGCAAGGGTTCGAGAGACTGGCCGCGCTTGTCGGTCGGGTACTCGCCCGGCAGGCTCACGAAGGGCCGGTCCAGATCGTCGTGGTCCTCGAAGATATGGGATATCTCGGCGTGGTCGGGCGTGGAAAGCACGATCTTGCTGTTGAGCAGGTGCGCCACATCGAGGACCATGCCGGGGCGAAATCGATCGAAGACGTCCGGCGGCAGGCGCGAGGACTGTTCGAACGCCTCCTGGTACATCTCCACCATCCGCGAGTGGAAACGCCGCAGCTGGCCCGCCGTGCAGATGATGAAGTTGGGCGGCTCGACGTTCTCGATGGCCAGGCGCACGCCGCGCTCCGGATTCTTGCACCAGCGAACGAGATCGACGCCAAGCTTCTCGCGCGTGATGAGGTCGAGGATCTGGGCCGCCAGCCGGTATCGAGGCAGCGTCAGCAGCGCCTCGGCGTCGTACTCTCGGAAGAGGCCTTGCAGCTCGTCGGCCAGGCCACGACGCGCTGTCAGGAAGGTAGCCAGCCGCTCCTGCCACTCCTCCAGCCGGTAGAGGAAGTGATCGATCAGCGACTTGATGCTGGTGTTGAGCATGACGCGGCGATTGTTGGTGATTCGCAGCGCCTCGTCGGGTTGGGGCCAGAAGCGGCGGCTCTTGAGGTTGTAGGTGCCAGGGTGGACCACGACGGCGTCGGCGAACACCCGGAACGCCATGTCGATCGCCTCGCGCGTTTCGCGCACCGACCACTCCAGGTGGATTTGGTTCTCGTAGTCGGTGATGTCGGCCTCGCCGACCGGAGCGTGGATAGCCCAGTAACGGTTGTTCAGAAGGAAGGCCGGAAAGCCCTGCAGCTCCAGCAGGTCCAGATTCGACCACGCGCCGCTCTCCCGATTCTGGAAGTGGGCCTCCTGCTGGAACTCGCAGGCCGGCAGGCAACCGGCATACACGAGCAGCTTCTGCTCCAGCTCCCGGCGGTAGAAGTCCCGGTCGTACTTGTAGTAGTCCTCCTCATTGAGGTTGGACTGGCCAAAGTCCCACAGCGAGATGCCGGCCATGCCGCCCTGGTTCTTGTGGGAGATGGGAAACCGACCGCGAATCAACATGGCCACTCCTGAGTGATGGGTTCCCCCTCACCGGGGGGCACCCCGCCGAACTCCCCGGCGTCGTACTGCTCCCCCCGGGCCGGAGCCTGGGCCAGTCTAACAAAAAACGATCGCCGAGTTTCGGGAAAAGAAAAACTTCTACCGGGCTGCGTCAAGAGTGCTGCGACTGGTAGAAGTTAAGGGGTAATCCGGAAGGTATCCGCATGGAGTATCGGCAGGCTGGGGGGAAGGATGAGGAGAGAATGAGCGTCGCTCCCGGAATGGAGCCGACGCCTTGCGGCTTTGCCGATTGAGGGCTACCATCTCGGCCATGAAGCCCGACGGCCGATCTGTCGGGAGTCGCCTCGGCCCGGTCGCGTGGCTCCGGCTACGGATCGTCCTCGGATGGCTCTGCCTGACGCCTTGCGTTAGCGGCCAGCCGTTGATCGTGGGCGTTGCGGGCAGCGGCCCGACCACCTCCGGCGGCTTCGACGGCGACCCCGGACCGGCAGCCCAGTCCCGTCTGAACTCCCCGGCGGCGATCGCCGTGGGACCTGGCGGAGCTCTGTACATCTGCGACCAGCTCAACCATCGCATCCGACTCGTCGATCCGGCGACTGCGTCGATCGTTACGGTTGCCGGCAGCGGCCCCTCCGATAGCCCGGGTTTTTCCGGAGATGGTGGCCCGGCGACCCAGGCGCGCTTGAACGGCCCGGCGGGCATCGCGGTCGACGTCGCGGGCAACCTGTTCGTCGCCGACACTTTCAACAATCGGATCCGGCGCGTCGACGCCAAGACGGGAATCATCACCTCCATTGCGGGCAGCGGACCGTCCACCTCCGGCTCCTTCGCCGGCGACGGCGCAGCCGCGACCGCCTCGCGGTTGGATCAACCCAGGGGCCTGGTCGTCGACCTCACGGGCAACGTCCTCTTCTGCGATAGCGCGAACCATCGCGTCAGACGCATCGACGCCGTAACCGGCACCATCGAAACCGTCGCCGGCAGCGGCGTCACGGGCCTATTCCTCGGCGACTACGGCGGCGACGGAGGGCCGGCCACCGCGGCGCGCCTGTCCGTGCCCGCAGCCGTCGCGCTCGACGCCCGCGGCAACCTCTACATCGCCGATCTGCTGAACAACCGGGTCCGCCTCGTCGATTCCGCCTCGGGGATCATCCAGACCTTTGCAGGGACCGGCGGGGCGATTCGCTCGCTGACCGACGGCCCGGCAGCCGAGACTTCCCTGGGACCGCCCTTTGGCGTGGCAGCCGACGCCGACGGAAACGTCTACATTGGCACGGACGCCGGCATCGTCTACGGCGTCGCCCCGCGCACGGGCATCGTCAGCGGATTGGCCGGCAAGATCCTGCCCGGTGGGGAGCTCTGCTCGGGGGCCCAAGGAGACGGGGGGCAAGCCGCGGGGGCATGCCTGGCTCGGGTTCGCGGACTGGCCGTGGATGCCCAGGGCAACGTGCTTCTTTGCGACGCGGGTTCGCACCGCGTGCGAAAGCTCCTGATGAGGGCGCCGCGAGTGACCCGGATATCTCCAGGCACGATCTCCACGACTCGGCCGGCGGACCTGAGCATCGAAGGCACCGGCCTGCAGTCCGCCACGGCCGTGACCGGCGTGAATCTGCTCGTGGGCGGCGTCACGCTTGGTCCTCTGCCACAGTTGAGCGCGACCACGTCGACTCTCCTCACGGCGCAAGTCCCGCAGGGCTCGATCGTCGGCCTTTACACCCTTGTCATTGGTATCCCGGAAGGCGCAAACAACTCGCTCGCACCGGAGAGACTGCTCCGGGTGCAACGACCGTCGGCTGTGAACGGGCCCCCGCTTGCCATCGTGCTGGGCCCGACCGTGCTGCCCTACGAGGTCCCGTTTCGGCTGGACGGCTCGGCGTCGCTGGATCTGGACGACGGGGATACGATCTCCTACCACTGGTCCCTGGCAACGACGGTTCCGGGCGTCCCCGCGTTCGACACGACATCGGCCGCCGTCGAGTTTGTCGTCTCGCGGCGCGGAAACTATCAATTCACGCTCAGCGTTCAGGACCAGCACGGACTGTCGGCGAGCCGGATTGTGACAGTCGTGGCCCCCGACGTCGCACCCCGAGCCGTGGTGCGTTCCGCCTTCATCCGCAGCTTCATCCTTCCCGACGATCGAGGCCGCATTCCCTCCGCCCTCACGACCAGCACGATCAGCCTCGACGGCACGCAGACTCGCTCCCTGGACGGCGACCCCGTCACCTATCGCTGGAGCCTGCTGTCGAAGCCGCCGGCCTCGACTGCCACCGACGCGGCCCTGCTCGAGCCTCAGTCCGCCGTGACGCGTCTGCGCCTGGGGGTGGCGCGCGGCGGCGACGGTCGCCAGCTGGACGCCGGCCTGTATCGCATCGGGCTTCGCGTCTCCGATCCGGCCGGGCATGAAACGAGCGCGGTTCTCCTGGTCACCGCGCTCGCCGCCGAGGACATCGCGCCTACCGCGGACCCGGGCAACGATCGCAACGTGAGAGTCACCGTGCTGGACAGGTCTCCGCTGCAGCTCGCCGCGGACATCCCCGATCCGTTGCTGCCGCCCCCGGCGGACCAGAGCCCGTTCGTGCGATTGGACGGTCGCGCGTCCATCGACCCCAACGTGCCGCCGTTGCCGCTCAGCTACGAGTGGTCGGTCCTGAGCCTGCCGGCTGGCTCCCGCCTGACGACCTTGGTCGCCTCGACGACGGCCGCACCCCGCTTCGAGCCCGACGAGCCCGGGGTCTATCGGTTTGGTCTAGTGGTCCGGAATCCGCTCTTCGCAAGCGAGCGCCGGGACGTGCGGATCGCGGTGAACGTGGCCGGTGGAGGCAGCGTTCCCACTGCGTTCGGATTTGCGCGCGACCGCGCGGGCAACGTGCGCTCCGGTCCCGCCGGGGCCGTAGCGACCTTCGTGGCGGCGGTGGATGCGGTCCTTCTGGACGCGACGGCCTCGACCTCGGCCGACGCCCAGGGCAGGAGGCAGCTCACCTACCGTTGGGGTCAGGCCGCCGGCCCGCCGGTGGCGCTCACGCCGTCGGCGACGTCACCCGTGGCGGAGTTCGTGCCGCCGTTCCCGGGCCGGTACGTGTTTCGGCTCGCCGTCACGGACGCACTTGGAGTGAGCGGTGAAGGTACGCCCGTCGAAGTGAGGGCTCTCCCGGCCGCGCGTCCGCCACCGGAGCTGGCGCTCACCAGCTCGGCGGACACGACCGCGGCCACCGGGAGCGACATCCCGGAAGGCGCGCTCGAGAGCAAGGGCGAGTCCTTGCGAGTGACGTTGCCTGCGTTGCTCACGGTCACGGCGCGCATTCGGGACCGCGACGGCATCGCGAATGGTCGCAAGTCCGTCTTCTGGCGCCAGCTCTCGGGTCCGTCCGTGGAGCTGTCGGTGACCGCGGATCGGGCGACTTCCTCGCCGGTGGCCGCGACCCGTTTTGCGCCCACGACGGCGGGCGTGGTGGAGCTCGAATGCCGGGCGCAGGTGCTCGACGAGCGGTTGGGACCGAGCGGCGTGGACGTCTCGCGCAAGATCCGGATCGTGGCCGACACGGCGCAGGTGGCCGTTCCTCGGGCGAGGGCTCGGACGCTCAACTCACAGGTCCAGTTCGGGGCAGGCGACGCTGTGGTCCTCGACGGCCGCGAATCCGTCGCGACGCGGGGCCCGTCGGCCGGCATCCGATACTGCTGGACGCAAGTGGCCGGCCCGCCGGTGGTGCTGTCGGACCCTTTCAGTCCAGTGACCTCGTTCGTGGCGCCAGACTTCGGCGACGCTCGCAGCCGCAGCTACCGGTTCGCGCTCTTCGCCGAGACCGAAGGCGCCCGGTCGGAGCCGGCCGTGCTCAGCTTCAAGGCCGACCCGGCGCCCCGGGTTTCGTGCCCCGCGGTAGTGGAGACTTCAGCCGGCCTCACGCTGATGGCCGTGAGCGCCGATCCCTCCACGAGCGCGGCGGTCTTCGACGCGGCCGAGCTGCTGGAGCGCACGCGCGCGCGCTTCGTCGCTCGAGTCCGGTCGGTCCCGGGAGGCCGCGGGACCTTCGAGTTCTTCGCTCCCGGAACAGGCACTGCGCGTTTCGCCATCGAGGGCAATCAAGGCTATCTGGTCGCCGGCGGGAGGCAACGCGAGGCGCAGTCGATTCCAGGTTTGACCTGGCCGGCTGGGCAGCTCACGCTGACCTTGGGCGCAGGCATGAACCTGGTGGCCTTTCCCAAGGGTCATCCGACCGGCGAAACGGCCGAGACGCTCCGGGCCCGCACGGGCTCGGCCTTCGTGGTGCGCACCGTGGGCCCGCCCCAAGGCCCGGGCCGCTTCGACGTCTACATCCCCGGACTGAATCAGCCCTTCGAGCTGCAGTCGAATCGCAGCTACCTGCTCTGGGTGCCGGCGAGCCGCTCCGTAGACCTGCCTGCCGCGAGCACCGGCTGCCGTTGACCTCGTACGGCCGTCAGCGTCAGCGAAGGACCCTGCGTCCGGCGGCTCGAGAACGCTGCTTCGTCGAACGCTTCGTGCCGGCCGGCCGGCTTGCCGGCATTTTGCCGCGGCCCTTCGGTTTGCCCGGTGGCACGGCGCTCGTGCCCACCAGCGAGGCGAGCGTTCGCAGGTTCATGAAGTCCTCGGCCATGTCGTCGCCCTTGGGCGTCTCGAGGATCTTCGGGACGTCGGCCAGACGCGCGTCGTTCACGAGGCACCGGAACGCCTCGAGACCGATCTCGCCCTGGCCGATGTGTTCGTGGCGATCGACCCGGCAGCCGAGCCCCTTCTTGCTGTCGTTGACGTGGATGATGCGAATGCGGTCCAGGCCGACGCGCCTGTCGAATTCGGCCGTTGCCGCCTCGTACCCCTCGGAAGTGCGGATGTCGTAGCCGCCGGCGAAGGCGTGGCAGGTGTCGAAGCAGACACCGAGGCGATCGGGCTCGTGGACGCGCGCGAGAATGCCCTCCAGGTGCTCGAATCTGTGGCCCAGGCAAGTCCCCTGGCCGGCTGCGTTTTCTAGCAGGATGCGGACTCGAAAACCCGGACACGCGGCGTGCGCCCCGTCGAGGTTGGCGGCGATGCGGTCGAGGCCCGCTTCTTCTCCGGCGCCCATGTGCGCGCCGGGATGCAGCACGAGGAACGGAATGCCGAGGACCTCGCAGCGCTGCAGCTCGTCGACGATGCCCGCGAGCGACCGCTCGGCGACGGGGCCGCCGGGAGCGCCGAGGTTGATGAGATAGCTGGCGTGGGCGCAGGTGGCGCCGGCCATCCCCGCCTCCAGTTCGTCGCGGAACAGCTTGACGTCGGGCGGGGCCAGAGGCGTCGACTTCCAGCCGCGCGCGTTCTTCGTGAAGATCTGCACGGCGCGGCAACCAACTTCGCGGCCGCGCTCGAAGGCGCGGTGCAGGCCGCCTGCAACGCTCATGTGGGCGCCTGCCGGCAACGGCAGATCCCGGATGGGCGTTCGGCGGCGGCTTGCCATCAGAGTGCCCGGCGGAAGGCCTGCCGCATCAACCGGCCGTAGTCTTCATCGGAGAGCGAGAAGAGGCTCCGCAGGCAGCCGAACAGTTCCTCCTCGTCCTGGTCGTAGCGCCGGTCCGCAAAGATGTGGGTCAGGACGGTTTCGCAGAGGACCAACGGTTGCATCGGGCGGCGATCGCCCAGCAGACCGGCGTGGAAACTGCGGACCGAACCCTGGAATATCTCCTGGGCCTTCGTGGCGTCGAGGTGCATCTGCTTGGCGATGGAGAGAATCGTCGCACGTTCGCGATCGTCGACGCGACCGTCGCGCATGACCTCGTCGCAGACGAGCTGGAAGAGCCCCTCTGCCGTGAGCGGACTATCGCGGTCGGCGGGCATTGGAAAAGGGAGGCGAGCGACGGACATCATACGCGATCGCAGGGGGCAAAGACGCATTGCAGACAGCACTCTACCGAACGACAGAGGCCTCCGGATGAGAGATGACGCCGCCCCCCTCGGCTGCTACGATCCCCACATCATGGAGTCCCCTCCCCAAGCCGACGCTCGCTTCCCTCTCCTGGAGAGCGCTTCGGAGGAGGAGCGGCTCGAGGGGTTGAGGCAGCTCTTGTCCCGCGGGCCCGACGATCTCGATATCGTCTTGAGGCGTGTAGCCGGAAGGGACCCGGCAGCTCGCATCCGGTATGCGGCGCGCAAGGCGCTGGCGCTGCGGGAACGGGCGCTGCCGGCAAGCCGCCCTCCGGCCAAGGCGCGGGATCCGCTGGAGGACCTGCGTTCTCCCGATGCGGCGGTGCGGCTTGCGGCGGCGCAGCAGGCAGCGACCTCGGGGCCGCCCCGCGCCGCGGAAGTGGCGCGCGAGCTGCTCGGCGGCGAAACCGATCCTGCCGTTCGAGCCAGGCTCGTCACCGTGCTGGAGCGGTTCGGCAACGCCTCGGACCTGACGCTCGCGCTGCCGCTCCTCCGCGATCCGGACAACCGGGTCCGAGCCAACGCCGTGCTGGCTGCCGCGGCGGCGGACCTGATGGGCGCAGCGCCGCACTTGATGACGCTCCTGGCCGACCCCGATCACCGCGTGCGCGCCAACAGCACGCTGTCGCTGTCGACACTGGGCGAAGACCAAGTGGTGCTCTGCCTGGAGCGGATGCTGAGCGACGAGTCGGTGGCGATGCGAGACGCGTCGGCCTTCGCGCTCTCCCAGATGCGCAACGACGCGGCGCTGCCGCTGTTGCGAAGGGCGCTGACCGACAAGAACCCGATGGTCCGGGAGAAGGCCCAGCGAGGGCTGCGGGCGATGGCTGCCGCAGGCCACGTCGAGGCGGCGCGGGTGCTGGACTCGCTGGGCCATGAAGAGGCCGTGCCGCGCACCGCGGAGCAAGTCCCCGATGCCGTGCGGGACCTGCCGGTGGGGCCGGAGAAGCTGGCCGACCCGAACCCCAAGGTGCGCATCCGCGCGCTGTCGGAAGCGATCTCCGACCGGCGCGTCGACCTGGCCGGCGAGATCGCGGACAGACTCGAGCGCGAGGACAACGACTTCGTTCTTTCGAAGATACTCGTCGCGCTTGGCGAACTGGGAGAGCGCGCGCACGCGTCAGCGGTGAAGCGCTTCCTGCAGCACCCGGAGGCGCGCGTGGCGGCCAGCGCCATCGAGTCGCTGACGAAGCTCCAGGCGTGGGACAGGGCGGCCTCGGTGCGTCCGTTGTTATCGCTGCGCAGTGGCCGTGCCCGGGCCGCCGCAGTGATCTTTCTGGCGAAGGCGGACCGAGGATTCGACGCGCTGGCGCACGTCCAGAAGATGCTCGGAGCGCGCGAGTACGATCTGCGGCTGTCGGGCATCTACGCGTTGGCGAAGCTGGACCCGCCCGACTCGACGCTGTTGCTGGAACCGCTGCTCTCGGATTTCAGCGCCGCGGTTCGCGAGAAGGCGTTCGACCTGCTCGAGGCGCGAGCCGGCAAGGGCGACGAGATGGCTCGCGACCTCATCGAGATGTGCCGGCAAGGCTTCGTGGAGCGGAAGGAGCGGAGCCTGAAACTGGTGGCGGCGCCGAAGGGAAAGCGGCTGCTGGCGCTCTACGCCGACATGTTTGCGTTGGGGCTGCTGACGATCCCGATCGTCCTGGCGTCCCTCTGGATGTTCGGCCTGGGAAACGGGGTGTTCACGACTGCGATCTGCTCGGTGGTGCTGGGGCTGCTCTTCTTCTTCAAGGATTCGCTCCGCGGGGGGAGGGGGATAGGCAAAGGCTCGGCCGGGCTTAGGGTGGTGGACCTAGAGCGGTACGCGGCCTGTTCGATGCCCAAGGCGCTGCTGCGCCAGGCGATGCTGGGCGTGCCCGTGCTGAACCTGGTCGAAGCCGCGATGGTGTTGTTTCGCGCCGACGGCCGGCGGCTGGCGGACCTGCTGCTCAACACGCAAGTCGTCGACGAGCAGCAGCGGCCGTTGACCGTGGCGGAGCACCTGGTGCTCTGGGTGTTCACGGCCTTCTTCGTAGTCTGCTTCTTCGGCGCCGCGGGTCGCGACCAGCCGTCGTTCGGCAGGACTGCGGCGAGCCCATCCTACACTCCTCGCTCCCGGCCCGGCCGCGCTTCCCTTACGACACCGAACATCCATTGGAGGCTTTCAAACCAGGGCTCGAGACGCGCGGTGATGCGCCACACGCAGTCGTCGGGCGCCTGGGACGCGGATCTCACGCTGGAGTGGCGCGAGTTCAAGCCGCGCCGCAAGATGGATGCGGAGGCCAGCCGGCGGGCGGAGGTGCAAGGGACGACCAGCCTGGTTGCGGCGACGCTCACCGGCAAGGGCGGGGCCGCGCCGGCACACGACCGGCGGGACGCCAGCTTTGCGGGGGGCGCCGGCGAGAGCTTCGACACGGAGCTGTCCGTCCGTGGGAGCAGCGTGGCGCTGAGGTGCTTGGTCTGGTCGCGCGACAACGCTCTCGTAACGGCGCGCCTGATGGTGATGGGTACCGCGACTCTGGACGGATTCGAGTCGGACGTCGAGACCGCGATCGAGAATGCGGGGACCCAGCTCGGGGACTGAAGGAGCCGCCATGAACTCCGCCCTCACGTTCGTGCTGGCCCTGGTCCCCGGGCTCTGCTGGCTCTTTTTCCTCACCTGGAGATCCCGAAGGGACCTGCCCTTCCGCAAGACCTTGTTGAAGGTGTTCGCGCTCGGGATGGTGGTCTGCATCCCGGCGGGCTACTTCAACGTCACCCTGATGGGCGCCCTCTTCGGAGTCGTGGGGCCTCACCCTCTGCTGCTACTGATGATGTTCCTGTTCGTGGTCGGTCCGGTGGAGGAGGGGCTCAAGTTCCTGATCCTCTACTCGGAGGTCTACACGAAATGGCAGATCCGCCGGGCCGAGGACGGCGTGCTGCTGGCGACCGCGTCGGCTCTGGGGTTTGCCACGTTCGAGAACTTCGATTACGCGCAGAAATTGGGGTTGCACGTGCTGCTGACTCGGGCGTGGGCGTGCGCGCTGCTGCACGTCGGGTTCTCCGCGATCTTCGGCCACTACATGGCCCTGGCCAAGCTGAGGCGCTACAACGCTGCGGCGTGCATCGGAGAGGGGCTGTTCCTGGCGGCGATGCTGCACGGGACCTACGACTTCTCGGTAAGCACGAACGCTCAAGTGATGTACCCGTTCGTGGCCGCCACGCTGGTGCTCTATTGGATGCTCAGGCACTTCGACTGGAAGCCGCTGTCGGTGCGCCTGGTGCCGGCGCTGGAAGATCCGGGGGGGACTGGGGAGGGGCTGCAGCTGTTCCGGCGGACGCGATTTCCGAGGACGAAGGGTCGCGAGCGAACACTGGCCGACTCCGCGATCGCCGAGATGGACGCCGACGAGACTCAGCGGCGGCTGGACGGTTTGAGCCAGGCCGCGGGGCTGCACGACAGCGCCATCTACGACAAGGTGGAGGACCTGACGCACGATCCCGTGGCGGAGGTGCGGGCGCTGGCCGACGAAGTGCTCGCCGCGATGCAGGAGCGGCTCAGGGGGAAGCGGTAGGCTGCCCTGGGCCGTCCGCAGGCTGGCAGCGTCACCGCAGCTTCGCCGGCGGGAGCCGTTCGCCGCACGAGGGGCACTCCAGGACGGCCGACGGCGGCGGCTGCTCGCCGCAGACCGAGCAAGGCGGACGGCGGAGAGCGGACGCGCGGCGTGGCGCGGGTTTTGGCGCCGGCTTTGGGACCGGCAGGGACTCGGGCGGGAGTGGCTTCGCATCCAATGGAGTCGATAGCTCCGGTGGAGCCTCCGAGGCTTTCGGTGTTTCCAGGAAAGCGTCCCACGGGATGGTGCTCTTGGGCGGAGGAGCAGGAGGAGGGACGCCGGGCGCAACAGGCCGTGACGCGGAGGGCCTCGGCGGCGCCGGCGGCTTTGCGATGGGCGCTGGCGCCGCGGCCGGTCTGGAAACGGGCGCCGGCACAGCGGCTGTCGCGTCCGGGTCGTTCACCGGCCGCTTCTTGCGCTTGCCCACCGGGCGCACTCCCGACAGCAGTTCCACGGCCTCCTGCGCGGCGAAGCGCACCTCATCGTCGCTGTCGGCGCTGAACCAGCCGAGCAGGTCCGCGTGCTCTCGAGTGCCCAGATAGCCGATCGCCTTGACCAGCGCGGCCTTGAGTCCGGCCGAGGCAGGCTTGCGAAGCCGCGCGAGAAGCAGGCCCACGTCCTCGCGGCGCTCCTCGTCCAT
>JACQFU010000028.1 GCA_016199905.1 Candidatus Wallbacteria bacterium | reverse complement strand
CTTGCCTGCTCGATCGGGAGCCGTCGTGGTGTTCCTCGTTCCGGGCCTGTTCGTCTTCTTCGCCTTCATGGCGCTCGTGGTGGACATCGGATACCACTACTCGCGCAAAGCCGAGATCCAGGTCCAGGCGGACACGGGAGCGATGCTGGCACTGGCCACGGTCGTCTATGCCTACGAGCAGCGCAACAGCTCCACGGCCCAGACCAACATCTCCACGGCCACGGAGAGATCGCTGATGACGGGCGTCATCCAGAAGTTCGGAGCCGCCAACGGCTACGGGTCGGGCTATTTTCCGATCGCCAACTCGACCTTCACGTACAACACGGCCACCGACAACATCGACGCCGTGGCCCTCGACAAGTCGATCGCGGCAGATTTTTTCTTTCTCAACCTGTTTCGGCTGCCGGCCTTCAACATAGGAATTCACTCCAAGGCGTCGCGGACCCAGGCCACCACGCCTCCCCCTCGAAACTGCGCGTTCTACGGAAAGACATCCGTCCGCATCCACGGCAACAGCGCCAACGCTATCGACAGCTACGACTCGCGCAGCGGCGATTACCTGACCCAGCGTATTCACACGGACAGTTCGGGAGGGCCTTACGCCCGCGAGATGGCCGTCGGCTGCAGCGACGGGACGTTCGACTACAACGGCAACATCGATCATCACGGGGGCAACTCCGCCGTAGGCCAGACCAGCATCTCCGGCAATAGCTTCGACATCTTCGGCAACGTCATCACGGGCGGCCCGTCGCAGCCCACGGGATTCACGTCGAACGTCCACCCGACCGTGTATCCGGCCGGAAGCGGGACTATCGCGATCAAGGCCACCGTCTCCCCGCTGAACCTACCGCAGGTGACCTTCAAGGAGGTTTGCGCGTTTCCACGGCCGGCAGGCTCCTTGCCGCAACAAGGTTCCGGCTCCAGTTGCCTGATGGCCTCGGCCACGCAGAACGACAACGGCCATGTGACCGGCTACGTCAAGGCGAGCGAACTAGCATTCCCCAACTTCAACCTGGCGAACGACACCGGCCCCGCCCCGTCGAGCGCCTGCGACGGTGGTTCCAACAAGAAGGTCATCTGCCTCGACGCGGGCTACACCTACTACTTCATGAACATCGACATCGGGAACACGACGGACCTGTCGGTCCGGGGTTCCTCGATCTACAAGACGATTATCTACCTGGACGCCGACAGCTGCGGGCGGACTTTCAAGATCCGCGGTCAGACAAATTTTGGCAACAACGACAACGCCCGGAACGTGCTCTTCTACTCAGGTTCGAGCACGATGGATCTCTCCACGGCTTGTTCGAGCGGCGGGCCGACCCTGTCCATAGCAGGCGCCGGAAGCTTCGCGGGCGACCTCTACGCGCCTGGCTTTGACCTTTCCATCGGAGGAGGAGGCGGCCCCGACAACGGGGACTTCTATGGCCGCATCTACGCCAAGTCGATCGATATCGGCGGTAACCAGTCCTTCCACTACGACGAGGCGATCGGCACACTGGGCAACAGCGGGACCGTGCTGACACAACGGGTGATCCTGGTCGAGTAGCCGTCCGCTGCGAGAGCGTTTCCTCGCCACATCCCCCTTCGAGAGGGGCCCAAAGCGTGCTCCCCGTCACGACTCCAGGGTTGACATTGGGCCTCGCGATCCTTATCCTTCTGGGGACCTGCCCGGAGACCGCAAAAAAACAGAGCGCGGACTTTTACGATGACGGGGGTGGCGAAGTGACTCCACAGACTGCAATTCGAGAACTTGGAGATAGGCTAACCGAGGATACGGCGGAGATCCGGTACTCTGCCTTGAGGGAGTTGGTCGTGCTAGAGCACGTCTTCGCATTGAAGACGCGGTTGCTCGAGATCTGCCTCCACGACAATTGGGGACCGAACCGTTCGGAAGCTGGGCGGGCACTGGCTGCGCTTTGGCCCGATGCCGACGTCAAGAGAGCGTTTGCGTCATGCCTGGACGCCGAGCCCTACGTCGCCAACACCATCGTCGAAATCCTGGCGCTGCGGCTCGACGCCGACGCCATCGAGTTGTTGCAACAGCGATTCGCTTCGGCGCAAAACGCCAAGCTCCGGTACAGCATCCTGCAGGCCTTCTGCGGCACACGGGACTGCTTGGCCTGCGAGTTCGTGCTGGCCGCCCGTACGCATCAGGATGAGGACGAACGAGTGAGGGCACTCTCGGTCTCTCTCCTGGCGAGGGCGGCAAATCCCGAGTTGAAGAAACTCTTCGTTGCCCTGCTGAAAGACGACAGTCAGCGTGTCCGTGCGGGTGCCATCTAGGCACTCTCGGCCATCTGTTCTCCGGAGGAGTTGCTGGAGTTGCTGCCGCCGTACCTGGACGACAAAAGCAACCGCGTCCGGGCCAACGCGCTCATTCCACTGCTCCGGTCCGGCTACAGGATGGCGGAGTGCACACTGCGCGAGATGGTCGTGCACACGTCGAACTTCTTCCGTTCGAGCGCTGCGTACGTCCTTGGCGAGATGGCGCCGACCACGCAGGTGGTCAACCAACTCGACAGCCTCGCACGCGACGAGGACCCCACGGTCCGCACCCGGGCCCTGGCGTCGGTCGAGAGGCTCGGCTTGCGCTCCCCGGCCCCCGCGGGTTCCGGCGATAGTCTGACGATCTAGTACTCCCACGGTCGGGACGTCGTATACTGGCTGGGTCTTACCGGGCCGGTCGCCCCAGGCGAAGGTCTGGTGATGGCTGCGCCCGCATTTCGGGCGCTCTAAGGCGCGTTGTCACCGGAAGGGCTGGCCATGATCGTCCAGAAGAACCGCGTGGGAAACCCGATTTGCCTGATCGCTTTTGTCCTGGCACTGTCGGCCGCGCCTCTGGCCGGCCAGGTGCCGCTGGACCGGCAAGGGAATCCTTCTCTCGAAGGGGTGACCGGTAACGACACACCGGCCACCGCCACTCTCTTTGCCCCGGGAGGCACGTTCCCGCCTACGGCCTACCGTGCCGCCTTCGACAGCGCGACCGATGTCGACTTCTACAAGGTGCGCCTGCAGTTCGGCGAGACCTTGGCCATTCGTGTCACGGCGTTTTCCAGTCCGGGCCCGTTGTTCGGCGCCACGTTTTTCGACGTGACAGGGACCCGGGTGCTTCCGGCCTTCCATGGCCTCAACGCCAGCAGCAAGAAGGTCTCGGCCATCAGCTTCACGGCGCCGGCCGCCGGCGACTACCTCTTCGAGTGCACCAGCGGTCTGACCATGACTCGCTATGACCTGACGATCGGCATCTACCAGAACACCAACGCGAACCTCCCGGACTTCTCCAACGGGACGCTTTCCGCGCAGGCATCGGCCCTGCCCAGCGATGTCGTTCAGGTGACAACCTCACTGGACGGCATCTTCGACGGCACTGCCGGCGGCTCCGCTAACTTCAGCGCGCTCGGCGCCGTCATGCTTTCTGCTCACGCCATCCCCGACGAAACTGCGCGCGAAGTCGGTCGCCTCGGGTTTCTCGACTTCACGACAGGACCGAGCCCAGCGACGAAGTCCGCCGTCACTACTGTCGCAATACCCCCAGTGCCCCCGGGCAACTACTTCCTGGTGTTGAAGGCCGACCCGGACGACTTGGTGCACGAGTCTTCGGAGAGCAACAACTTCGGTGCGCCATCGGCCTTCGCGGTGCTTCCGCGCAACGGGACTGCCTCCGATCCGGACCTGACGTCCTCGGCAGTGACCGGGCCGGCCACTGCATCGATCGACAAGGGCATTCTGGCGTCCGGAGTCGTTACAAACGGAGGCGGCTCGGCCGCGGGGACGTTCCAGGTCGGGTTCGTCTTGTCGTCGAGCGGCACCGTCAGCGTCGCAGATCCTCTGATCGGAACCACATCGGTCGCATCTCTCGCGCGGGGCGCCAGCACGGCTGTGACGGTTCGAGGTCTGGTGCCGGCGACGCTGTCGAGCGGGACTTACAGAGTCGGAATGATCGCCGATGTCGGCGCAACCGTGCAAGAGGCCAACGAGTCGAACAACACGGCGATCGGCGCGGCCTCGACGCTCGTTTCCACGCCGGCAGATTTGGCGGATCTGGTCGTATCGAGCTACGTTGCACAGCCAGCGGGTTTGCTCGGTTTTGCGGCGACCTTTACGGCCAGCGTCCGGAACATCGGCGGGACGCCGGCACCGGCGAGCAAGACCGGGTTCTGGGTCGGCCGGACGCTCACGCGCCAAGCCCAGGATGTGATGGTCGCCCTCGCTGACACGCCGCCACTGGCTCCAGGCGCCAGCGCGACCGTCGCCGTCACGTCGGGGTACCCGGCGAACCTGCCCCCGAACGTCTACGCCGCGTCAGCCGAGGTGAACCAGGCCGGCAACGTTCTGGAGAGCAATCGTTCGAACAACATCCTCTTCAGCGCCGGCCTGACGACCTTGGTCAATCCGGCCGACATCTCGGTCACAAGCGTCTCCGGGCCAAGCTCCGGCAGCGTCGAAGACAACGTCCTGGTCGTCGCCGGTGTCAAGAACCGCAGTGCAGCAACGTCTCCAGGTTTTTCGGTTCAGTTCTTCCTGTCGAAGGACCGTGTGTTCTCGCGAGCCGATGACGTGTTCCTGGGCGATCCCGTGGGCGTCACGCCGGTTTCCGGGGGAGCCACGCGGGCGATCACTACGGCCCCGGTCGTGCCCTCAGTCCTGACCTCGGGCTCGTACATCCTGGGCCTGGCAGTCGATTTGCCCGGCGCACTGACCGACCCGGATCGAAGCAACAACGTGGCATTTGCGGCCACGTCGATGACGATCGGCCGGCCCCTCGATACTCAAGCGGATCTCGTGGCCTTGTCGGCGGCGTTCACTCGCACCGCGGCGAAGACCGGCGAGCTCTTCGGGGTATCTGCGTCGATTCGAAACCGCGGCCACGTGCGATCGCCGGCCTTCGCCAGCGCTTTCGTGCTGTCTCGCGATCGTATCTTTCTGCCCCCATCGGCCCCGGTCGGCGGCGATGCACTCGTGGCCAGCATCCCGGTCGGCGGCCTGGCAGCCGGGCAGACGACGGTCCTGACGGCCCCGGCCCGGGTTCCGCTCACGCTGGCGGCCGGCACCTACGTCCTGGGGTTCATCGCCGACGTCCTCGGGACCGTTCCCGAGTTCTCCAAAACGAACAACACAGTGGGTTCGGCCGGCACGATGGCCATCACGACCTCGGGCGACTTCGACTTGATCAACCGCGGCATCACTTGCAGTCCGACTGTCTTTTCGTCAGGCCAAACCATCCGCGTCACCTCGACGCTCGAGATGATCGGCGGCACTCAGCCCGTGGACGTGACGTTGGGGCTCGACCTCTTCACGCCACCCGCTGGAAACGACAATCCCTTCGGGGAGACCGTGGTGCCTGGCTTGCGCCCCAACGAGGTGAGGCAGGTCACCCAGCAAGTCGTGGTTCCGTTCGTGCCGGTGCCCGATCCGAACCTCAATGGAGGCAATTACTCTCTCGTGTCCATAATAGATCCGAGGGCGGCTCTTTCCCAGCCGAGGTTCGGCGACTTGCCGCCGCGGCCGGCGTCCGTGACCGTTACTCCGCCGAACCCGACGTCCTTGCCAAACTTGATTCCCGGCGCAGTCGGAGGTCCCGCCTCGACGCAGCCGGGGGCCCCGGTGCAAGTCACGGCCACGGTAACGAACTCCTCGTCCATCTCGGTTGTGGCGACGTTTGCAGTCGTCTTCTTCATCGAAGAGCGCGATCCGGCCAGCTCTCCGCCCATGAGGCTGCGGTTGGGGGACATCGCTGTGAGGGGGCTAGGGGCGGGAGTCGCGCTGCCTCTCACGGCGACGTTCGCCGTGCCCTTGCTGGCCCATCCGGGCGCATACGCGGTTGTTGCCCAAGCAGACCCCTTCCGAAACGTTTTCGAGAACAACGAGGGCGACAACGTCGCCGCGGCAGCATCCGTTACGCAACTTCTCCAGGCCACGAGCTTGACCAACCTGGCCGCCGTCTCCGTGGAAGCCG
>JACQFU010000317.1 GCA_016199905.1 Candidatus Wallbacteria bacterium | reverse complement strand
TCGCGTGCCGGCGGAGAGCCGACGGCGCCGTTGGCCGTCGTCATCGTCCAGGTCGTGCCGTTCCACTCCCACGTGTCGTTGGTGAGGCCGCCGCTGCTTGGGGCTCCGCCGAAGAGGACTGTCACGCCGCGGGTCGCGTCGTAGGCCATGGCGTGGTTGTTGCGCGCCGCCGGGGAGCCGACGGCACCATCGGCTGTCCTCTGGGTCCAGCTTACGGTCTGGGCCATGACCGGTCCGCCGGTGGCGGCCGACAGCAGGGTGGCCGCGATGAGCAGCAGCACGACGCGCGGAACCGCGCGGGCCAATCGATTCGCCAGGGTCACAGGGAGAGGCCGGATCGTGCTCGGGATGTTCATGGCGTGAAGAGCTCCTTGGCGTCGCCGCTGCGTCACGTTCGTCGAGTGACGTCTCTTTCAGCGCGGGTCCCGCCATGGGCAAGCCCCGTGCCGGGAGTCGCGCGCGCCTCCCAAGAAACGCCGCGTCACGGCACCCACAAAGGCGTCCCGGCGCGTGCGCCCCGCGGCCGACGGCGCGTTCACATCCCGTCCCGCCTGACATCCATGTCAGGTGGACCTGACGCGGATGTCAGGCGACTTGTGGCGTGAGCGGCGCCACCGCCGACTGCGCTTCAGCAGAGGCGAAACCTGGTCAATCAGATGGCCGGTTGGGCCTGGCCGCAATCGAGAGCCCAGCAACGGCGCCACGTAGGCCAACGAAAATGTCAGGTGAGTTTCCGCAGGCGGCCAGCCGTCTCCAGCCAGCTCGGGGTCATGTCTTCTGCCGTGGCCGTCGCCCGGGTCCCAGCGCGCGCTCGAGCTGCCTTCGTCCGTGAACCACCGCAAGTACCAGCACCCTGCCTGACCTCTCGTCGAACCGGTAGATCGCGCGATAGCTGCCGGCGATCATTTCACGATATGCACTGCCGCGAAACTCGGGAACCGCTCGGCCGCTCTCGGGGAATTCGGTCAGCCGACTCACGGCTGAGAGCACCCGATCCACCACCGCCGTTGCATAGTTTCCCGAGTCTCTGGCAATGAAGCCGTGGATTTCTCTGAGATCGGCCACGGCAGGTCGCGTCCAGACTACTTCCGCCATTCTCCGGCCTGGCGTATGACCTCGTCGTGGGAAACCACGCTGCCATCCCCCGCCGCGGCTTCTGCGGCCTCCAGCTTCTGTCTCAGATAGAGCCTATAGAGGAGCTCTTCGGTATCGAACGGCTCCTCGAGATCTTGCAGCAATTCGATGACTTCTTGCTTTTGCACGGTGATTTCGTCCTCGGATCTTCTCGCTGAATCATACCATCTCGAATGGGCTCCGCGCTCTTCGGCCACCGTTCCGCGTGTAGCGTCAGCCCAGAGCTCGCCGCAGGATGGCCTCGAACTCCCCCAGGCGCTCGGAGTCGTCCGGCTGCCGAGAGTGCCGCCTCGAGCGCTTGCGCGGCCCGGAGAAGACTTGTCCCGGCACCTTCCGTCACGGCGCTCCAAGTCGCCGGCGCAGTTCGACCCAGCGGTCATTGGCGGCCAGGTCCTGCTCCGAGAAGGTTAGCTCCTCGCGAGGAGGCCAGCCGCCCGCGATTTCGCAGGCCAGATCGACCACACTCAATGCGCGCGCAATGCTGACGGCCTGAGGAACCGTCCTGTCGAGCGACTCTTGGCGCTCGAATTCCCCCGCGGCCTGCCACTGCTGCTTCCATCGAAGGCCGTCTTCGCGAGTCATCTTCATGCCAACCAATATACGCCGGTTCGAGGCGCACCAAGCGACTGGGTTGTGAGGCACTCGGTCCGGCCCATTCCCGGCAGCAGTCACCGCGTGAGGCAGTGCTTCCGCTCCCGGCCCTCCGGTCACTCCCCCTCGGCTGCCACTCGCCATCCCTTCAGCAGCCGGTGGAGCCGGCGACTCCGATTCCGAAGGAACATTGTCGACACGCATGAAAGGCGGTCTTCTATAGATGCAAAACACCGGACAGTCGCTCAGCGATCGCCCAGACCCGCGCTGCCGCACAGACGGCCACGACGCAGTGATAGGCCGTCGAGCCGTTGCGGGCTCAGTCCCGCTTGCCGCGTGCCCGCCGAAGCAGCGTCTCGAGCTCGGGGAGACGCTCGGGAGCCTCGAGCACCTCGGCGTATTGGCCCACCCAGTGGCGAATGCGCTGTAGGTCCAGACGATCGCCGTGCAGGATTGCCAAACGACCGATATCGTCATTGTCGCGATCGCGCCAGGCGACTGCCTTGTAGACGATGAGGTCGTCAACGGTGACGGTGAGGACCGGTATGTCCCCGAAGGTGAGGGGCTTTGCCCTGGCCATCGCCTCCTCTTCAAAGGGAAGCCAGGCAAGGCTGAGATCGATCGGCGTCTCGCTGGCCAGGTGTCTGAGCTTCAGCAGGTGATGCCTCAGCGCAAACGCAATGGCACTCGGATCTCTTGGCGCAATGCCGTGTTCGGCGAGAGCGGCCAGCACGGTCTCCATGGCGTGGTCGCCGAGACTGAAGGTGGCGTCCACATCGCCCGTGGCTCGCGCCAGCCCGTGTCCGATAACGGCGAGCCCGCCAATCAGCATGTGCGGCACGCGCAGTTGACTCAACGCGTCCTCGAGTGCTCCTGCTGCCAAGAGCAGTCCACGTGACGGTCGCCCGGTCATCGTCCGGCCAGCCGATGGTGAAGCTTCACCCAGCTCTCTTGGGCCTCCAGGTCCTCCGAGGAAAGCGTCAGCTCCTCCCGTGGCGGCCAACCGTGCATTCCAGCACAGAGATCGATCAGTTCGGAAGCGAGCCGGAAGGACTCCGACGGGCTCCTGGGTTGGTTCCACTTCTCCGCCCGCTCGGCCTCCTCGACGGCCCTCCAGTCCTCCAACCATCGAAGGATATCTGCCTTCGTCATTCGTGCGTC
>JACQFU010000342.1 GCA_016199905.1 Candidatus Wallbacteria bacterium | reverse complement strand
CGGAGCTCCTTCCGGTCGAACGGATCGGCTCCCGCCAGGACTCGCAGCCGAGTAAAGACCGAGAGCGCCATCGCGATGGGCAAGGTCGCCTTCACCGACAAGGCGCCCCGCGTCCGGAAGGAGACGCGTAGGCCCTGGGCCGTCGCGTCGAAGTGGATCTGCCGCGCGCCCTCTGCTGCGGCGCCCAGGAGCTGCTGGTAGACCAGCGCGATACCGGTGCCGTCTTCCACTGCCACGGCCGTGGCTTCGGCCGCTGCCGAATCGCGGCCCAAGATCGCGCGCAGCACCTCGCTGACGTTGCCTCGGGCGGCCAGCGACACGTTCAAGGCCTTCGCAGTCACCTTCGCGATCATCTCGTGGGCGGCCGCGTCCCAAGGGTCCGCCATCGCGACATTGAGCTCGCCGGCGTCCTCGAACAGTGGGACCACGCCGTGCTTCACGAGTGCCCCGGCCGAGAAGCGGCCCGCCACCTCGCGGTCGACCATGTCGGCCGAGAGATGCAGGTACGGCAGCCCCGTTTCGCCGCTGACGGCAAAGTGAATCTGGTCCTCGGTTATCATCCCCAGCCCGATGACGACTTCGGCGAACCGGGCGCCCTCCGCTCCGCGCTTCCCGGCCTCGTCGACCTGCTCCTGCGTCAGGAAGCCCTTGGAAACCAGCAGGGGAGGGAGGTCGGGCCGGGGTGGCAGGCTCATCATCTGGACTCAGGGCTTCTGGGTCAGCCGCGCGATGTGACCGAGCAACGCAGCTTCGTCGGCGGGCTTGTCCATGTAGGCCGCTGCCCCGAGGCCGGCACCGATGTCCCGGAACGTCTGCTCGTTCTTCGTCGTGAGCATGATCACCGGGATCGCCTTGGTCTGGGCGGAGCCCTTGAGCGTCATGAGTGCGGTGTAGCCGTCCATCTTCGGCATCATCACGTCGAGGATCACGACGTCCGGCATTTCCTTCATGGCCAGGTCGACGGCCTCGGCGCCGTCGCAGGCTTCCAGGACCTGAAAGCCCGCGCCGCCGAGCAGGTCGGTGATCTGCGTGCGGTAGAGCAGACTGTCGTCTGCGATCAGGATCTTCAGCGGTTTGGCGCCATCCGTCATCGGGTCGAAAACCTCCGTCGTGGACCGTTCGCGGTCGAAGATGCCCCGACAATTCGTATCAAAGGCCGCGGGCACAGTCAACCGGCGCCGCGTATACTTGGCCCGAGCCCGCCATGCCCGACACATCGCGCGAGGAATTTGCAGCGGCTGTCAGCCGTCCGGAGGAAGAGATCGATCTGGCGGAGGCGTCGTTGCTGATCGCGCGGATGGAATACCCGGGGCTGGACGTGCGCAGCTATCTGG
Source organism: Candidatus Wallbacteria bacterium (assembly GCA_016199905.1). Classification (GTDB taxonomy): domain Bacteria; phylum Muiribacteriota; class UBA6191; order JACPRK01; family JACPRK01; genus JACPRK01. The sequence continues at coordinate 1,980 of JACQFU010000342.1, read as the reverse complement.
CACGGCTCGACGGTATGGCCGACGCCATCCGGGCCAGGCTTCCCCGCGGTTCCCGGGCAGGCCGAATCACCCGCGAGATGAACCGCTACCTCTTCGAGGAGTGCGGCCTGCGGGGCAACGAACAGGATTACTACAATCCGTGCAACAGCTTTCTGAATGACGTGCTCGATCGCAAGCTGGGAATCCCCATCACGCTGGCCATCGTCTACATGGAAATCGGGCGGCGGTTGGGTGTGAGGCTCGACGGAATCTCCTTTCCGGGGCACTTCCTGGTGAAACTCCGTCAGGCCGACGGCGACTGGATCCTCGATCCGTTTCACCAGGGCGCGGTGCTGGACGAAGACACGCTGCAGAAGCAAGTCGACGAGGCGCTGACGCCCGGACTCGTTCCCGAGGAACAGTCTCAAAAGTGGCTCGTCACAGCGGACAAACGCGAGATCCTGGCGCGGTTGCTCAGGAACCTGAAGGCGATCTACCTGCACGGCGGCGACGTCGAACGGGCGCTCAACGCGGTCGATCGCATCCTGCTGGTGACGCCCGACGCGCCGGGCGAGCTGCGCGATCGCGGTCTGCTCTACGACAAGATGCAGCACCGCCGGGCCGCGCTGGCCGACTACGCCCGCTACCTGGAACTGGTCCCGGACGCAGAGGACGCCGCCGAGATCCGGGAGCGCGTGGCGGTCCTGCGCGAAACGATAGAAACCATCAATTGAATCGTGGGGACCGTCACTGCGAGGAGGAGGCGGGTTTGATGGGCAGCGTGAACGAGGCCAGGCCCGCGTGGTGGTCGGCCACAACGGCCACGATGCGGTCTTCGCTGACGGCAAACCGCATGTCTTTGGGTTCGATGAGCGGCAGTGCCAGCCTTCCTACGCTCTCCCAGGAGACCAGGTCCGCCGAGCGGTAAAAGACCAGGATCGTCGGCCCGTTCGGGTCGGCCGGAGACAGGCAATGGGCGCCGAGGAAAACCTGCTTCTTCCAGATGGCCACGGCCGGTTCCCAGTCCAACAGCTTCTCATGCACGGGGCCCGCCAGCGTCCGGAAGGTCCTCCCGTCGTCCTGGCTGACGCAGACTTTGACCACCCCGCCCAGGGCGTAGCCGACGCAGAGGATGCCGTCGCCGCAGGCGACGCCGAGGTCGCTGGAGAGCCCCTCGCCCGGCTCGATCAGCGGCCGCCACGGGGCCCATTCGCCGTTTTCGGGATCGTCGGTGGAGGTCCAGTTCGCCCATCGCCGCCCGCTCCGGTCCTCGTCTATCGCGAAGACGCAGAGCCTGCGGCCGCTGTGGGTGAGATAGGCGCAGGTGACACCCGAATGGCGATGGCTGAGAACGAAGGCACGCCGGCCGGTCGAGAGGGCGCCTCCGGATGTCGATATGCCGTGCCAGCGGACGCTGGGTTCGACTCCCGGTAGCCAGGCGCCCCAGGCGAGCAGGTCGAAGCGGCCACCGCCCGCGCTGGCCAGTGCGGGATCGTGAAGGCCGCTCTCGAGCGTCACGGGCGTGCTCCACCCCGTTCGGGCCGCGGAACTGAATCGCACCCACATCTGGGCCGGCCCTCCTTGAACGACTCCGATGGCCGCCGCAAACGTGGTGCCGTCGGAGCCGAGGGCGACCGGGCAGTCCGGCGGTCCGTCGGGGGCGAGCGGGTGCGGCGGGCTCCAGGTGAGCCCTCCGTCGAGGCTCTCGGCAAAGCGCAGTTTCTTGGAGCCGTCCGTCTCGTGGCGCCATCCGGCGACCAGGCGGCTTCCCGCCGCGGCGATGACGCTGCCGCTGCCCGTTTCCCCCGTTTGCAAGAAGCACCCCGCAGAGCGCCGCTTGTCGATGGGGCGGCAGGTGCGGAAGGTGAACTCGCTGGTCGTCGCGGCCGTGCGGAGCACTCCGCGATAGCCTCGCTCGGGAAGCAGCCCCGTCACCGCGGCGCTCAGCGCCCCTTCGCCGACCGCGATCCGGAGGCCGGCCGCAGTCTGCTCCTCGATGGG
>JACQFU010000328.1 GCA_016199905.1 Candidatus Wallbacteria bacterium | reverse complement strand
AGCATGAGATGAAGGCCGCGGGCCGCTTTACCCGTCACGGATGGATCTCCCAGAAGCTCGATAACCCGCGCTATTACGACGAGGGCCGCTATCGCAAGCAGGTCGACCGGCTGAAGATGCCGAAGTTCGACTTCACGGAAGATCAAGTCGCGGCCATCACGACGTTCATCATGGGCAACACGGGCGTCGACATCCACCCGGCCTACAAGATGAATCCGACGGAGCGGCGGGCGGCCATCCTGGAGGGGTGGCGCCTGGTCGACAAGTTCAACTGCACCGGCTGCCACCGCGTCAATGGACAGGGAGGATACGTTCTATCGATTTACGGCGAGAAGGCCGAGGAACGGATTTTCGGCCCGCCGATCTTGAATCACGAGGGGCAGAAGGTCCAGTCCGAATGGCTGATCGAATTCCTCAAAAGCCCTTACCAGTTGAGACCGTTCCTGAAGATTCGAATGCCGACCTTCGACATGTCGGAGGCGGAGGCGATTTCGCTGGCGAAGTTCTTTGCCGCGATGGACGGCGAGGAGTACCCCTTCCACTACCGGCCTCGCAAGGCGCTGGAGAAGGACTTGGCCGCCGGCGCAAAGAAGATCTTCGACACTCTTCAGTGCCTGCGCTGCCACCAGGCCGGGCAGGAAGAACTGTCCCCCGACGAGGCGGCCAACAAGGCGCCGGACCTTTTCCTCGCCAACCGCCGGTTGAAGCAGGACTGGGTCGTGCGCTGGCTTCACAACCCCGACCTGCTGCAGGCCGACACACGCATGCCGAACTTCTGGCAGGACGGCAAGTCCCTGGTGCCGGACGTGGCCGGTGGCGACGCCGAAAAGCAGATCGACCTCGTGGCCGAGTACGTGACTCACCTGAAGGAATACGGCGTGCAACCGACGCCACCTTCGACGGCTCCGAAGAAGAACGACTCCTTCTACGACGAGGACGAAGACGACACGAAGAAACCCGCCGCAACTCCGGCGCCGGCGACCTCTCCCGCGCCGGCCGCGTCGCCTGCGAAGCCGGTGGAAAAGTCCGGCGAGAAGGCGCCTGCGGCGAAGCCTGCGGCCGTTCCTGCGGCCGCAAGCCCCACGGCGCCGGTCCCCACAAAGCCCACGCCCGCCGGCCGTGCAGTTGAGGCCCCAGCCAAGCCCGCGGCCGGCCCCCAGCCCGCCTCGGGCGCCGGTGCGCCGCCAGGCGCCGCCGGACACCCCGGCGATGCTCCGCCGGTCCTGGCCCCCGCGGGACCGGAGCCGGCGGCTCCATTGACTCCGGAACACGTGCCGGGCGCGCCCGCCGGCGCCAATCCTCCAGCGGGCCACTGAGATGGTTCCAAAGCCGGCCGCTCCCGTCGCTCTCCTTCGGCGCGGGTGGGGCCGGGTCGCCGGGATTCGCAGTTGCGTGTTTCTCGTCACTGCGGCGCTGCTCGCGGCCGCTCCTGGCGCCGTCGCGGTCCCCCGTCACGCTCCGAAGGCCGTGTCCCCCGCCGGCGCCGAGGAGTACCGCGTTCGGCTCGAGAACCGGTTCGGCGGCGCGATCCAGCTCTCGCGCGATCGCGGCGCAACCTGGAAGAAGGTCGGCGCGGTGCTGCGGCCGAACCCCGGGCAGGTGCTGGAGACGGACGACAAGGGCTTCACGGCGGCCGATTGGGCGCCGCAAGGCGCCGTCGCGGCCACGGCGGTGAATGCGATTCACGTCAAGGTGCGCCAGGGCGAGCGCCACGCGGTGATCTTCAGCTTGCAGCCGCGCGACCTGATGCTCAAGAGCGCCGAGGAAGTGAAGTCGTACTACTCGAGCACGACCTCGGTCTTCACGGACGTGCCCGCCGGGACGGGTCTGTTCGGCGCCGAGTATGCGCCGCGCCTGGGCGATCCGGTCTGGGTGGAGCAGCCTGGCGGACCGGTTCCCATGCCCTCCGACTATGTCCCCAGGCCCGGAGACGTTCTGGTGTTTCCTTGCTTTCGGCCTGCCCGGGAGCTTCGGGAACTGCGTTTCCGCAACCGTGTCGGTGGACTCGTTTCAGCCACGTACTCCGATGGTTCCACCGAGTCGATCGCGCAGGTCGAGAGACCCGTGGGAGCGATTGGCCGGTTCGGCGGGACTCAGTTCGCGGGCCTGGGCCGGGTGCGCGCCAACCATCCCGGCGTGATCTGCGTCAGCACGGCGCCTCCCGGCCAGATCGGCGGCTTCCAGATCGTCCCATCGGTGCACGCGCGCGAGCCCAACCTCGCCTATGTCTGGAGCGGCATCAACGCCTGGCTGATCGTCGGCCCGCTCGGAGCGGCCGCGCCCCCTCTGGAAGGGCAGCCGCCGATGTTCCGGGGAACGATCCGGCCGGCCACGGGCCGGTGCGAGGTGCGATTCGGCGGGGGGGCATGGCTTCCCGTTCCCCAGCGCGTGGGGCTCCTGAAAGACGGCCTGGCCGGTGTCACGGATATCCGCGTCAGGTTTGGGATGTGAGCGGCGCGCGGATCTGCTCCCGATGCTGGCGCTACTGATCCTGCTGGTGTTCGCTGCCGGAGCGGCTTTGGCCTTCACGCGCGCCTTGCCGATTCTGCTCGTGCTACCGCTGATGGGGATCGCAGTCGCCTTGCTGGTCGTGCCCCCGTGGGAAACGATGGCGGCGCTGGGGACCGGCGGCGCCGCTCTCGCCCTTGCGAAGTCGCTTCAGGAAATATCGCGCGACGTGATCGGCGCCGGCGCCCTGATGCTGCACCCCGCCTACGCCACCATCATCGCCGGAGCGATGGTCGCCGGTTCGGCGCCTCGCTGATGATGCTGCTGATGGTAGCGGCGCTCTTCACGACGCTCGGGGGACTGGGGGCGATCGTGATGGTCGGGACGATCGTGCTGCCGCTGCTGCAGGCCGTGGGCGTGCCGCCGCTGCTTGCCGGGGCGACCTTTCTCGTGGGCATCAGCGTCGGCGGGATCCTGAACCCCGTGAACTGGTCCATCTACAAGGAAGTGCTGAAGCTGGACCTGGAGTCGGTGCGGGCGTTCGCCTCGCCGCTGGCCGCGATGGGCCTGGGCGTGAGCATCCTGTTCCTGGCGCTGGAGCTGCGCCGTACACCGGCCACGAGGGACACCCGGCTGGTGCAGGGACTGCTCGAAGTGCCCCGCCTGCTGTTGCTGGCCCTGGCCTCGGCCCCGCGCGCGCTGGTGGCGGGGGGAACCGGGCGCGTGCCTGCGATGGCCTACGGCACGGCCGTGCTGCCCGTCCTCCTGGTGACGTTCGCGGGCATCGAGCCGCTGCCTGCTTTCCTGGCCGCGCTGGCGTTCGGTCACGCGGCGCTCGGCCGCCGCCGCTCGGTGCGGCTTTTGACGCAGAGCGTCATCGACGGGGTGGCCTCGGTCGCGCCGGCCACGGCGCTGATGATGGGCCTGGGGATGTTGCTCAAGGCGCTCTGGCTTCCTGGAGCAAAGGCGTCGCTGGCCCCCTGGCTCGCGGCGGTCACGCCGAGAACGGGGCTGGGATTCTTCGTCATCTTCGCGCTCGCGGCGCCCCTGGCGCTCTATCGCGGCCCGCTGAACATCTGGGGGCTGGGCTTCGGCCTCACCGGGATACTCTCGGCGGGCGGCCTCATGCCGCCGGCCGCGATCATGGCGGCGCTCCTGTCCGTCGGCCAGATCCAGGGAATCTGCGATCCGACCAACACCCACAACGTCTGGGTCGCGGGTTTCACCGGCGTCACGACGCGCGACCTGCTGCTGCGCACCCTTCCCTACGCGTGGCTGCTCGCCCTGGGCGGGTTGGCGCTGGGAGCTGCCAGGTACTACTGAGGCCAGGCTTTCTTTCGTTCCACCTGCGGCAGAAACTCGCTTTTCACGCAGTTCGAGGCACGGGCAGCATGTCCTACGCGGGATTGTCGGACATCTCATAGGCACCCTTCAGGGCGTAGACGTGGTCCTTCAGCACCCGCTGATAGCGGCCTTCATCGACGTTCGGCTTTCTCACCATCTTCATGCAGCACTCCATCTGCCTGGCCGAGCTCGAAGGCTTGCTGTAGAGCTGCAGGGAGAACCTCGAGAAGTCACGCACCATGAAATCGAAGATCTGGTCGACCACGTCGTCTTCCACCTTCATGAGCGCGGCGTTCTCCAGGATCAGCTGGCCATAGACCACCAGGGTGAAGATCTCTCCCACGCTGAAGAGGAAGTCGATGTCGTTTTGCTGTCCGGCATCGGGCGAAGCCTTGATGAGGAAGTCCTTGAAGGCCGCGATCTGTTCCTTGAAGATGTCGACGTTCGGGAGAGTGAAGGCGGCGTAGATCCGGTTGTAGTCGTGAAACTGGATCTTGCCGAGTCCCTTCGTCGGCCCCTGGTCGAAGAGGAAGTCGTCGTTTCTGGGCTCCAGGACTCGCGGCACGGGCGGAAAATCGGCGGGCTTGAAAAAGTAGTTCGCCACGAACTTCATGATCAGCGCGATGTTCACGTGGACGGTTC
>JACQFU010000327.1 GCA_016199905.1 Candidatus Wallbacteria bacterium | reverse complement strand
TCTCTTTTGGGCGTCCGCGGCCGCCAAACGAGTGGGGTTGGGCGATGTCACTCAGTGCACCACTTGACTCCTCATGGGTCGTGCAAATCGCGCGAAATGCTGTTAGCCTGGCCGATGTGCCGTCTTCCATAACGAACCTTGAGACGGGTTTGCCTTCGCCGGCCGAGGTGATGCCTTGAAAAAACGCTACTGGCTTCGACTGTTGGGAGTCTCCTGTGTCTTTTTCACGGTCTTCTTTCCACTCTTCGCGGCCTTTAGCAATGTCTTTCGGGTCCACGTTCCCTTGGGAACCCTTCCACGCGATCTCGGTATGCAGGCACGGGACGTCAAGTTCGTGACCGAAGATGGACTGACGCTGTCCGGGTGGCTCATCCCGGCGGCCACGGCCCCGCCCCGTGGGGCCGTGCTTGTCGTGCACGGCGTCGGAGCCAACCGCTCCGACGTGCTTCCTCGCGCGAGTTTCCTCACGAAAGCCGGCTACACGTGCCTGCTGCCCGACCTCCGCTGCCACGGAGAGAGCGAGGGGCGTCGCTGCAGTTACGGCCTCTACGAGCGCCTGGACATCAGGGCTTCGCTGGACGAGCTGAAACGGCAAGCGCCGGATCTGCCGATCGGCGTCCTGGCCCAATCGATGGGCGCGGCCTCTACCATTCTGGCTGCCGCCCGGTGTCCCGAAGTGAAGGCCTACGTGCTCGACAGTTCCTTCACGACGCTCTGGGAGATGGCGAGAGAGAACTTCAAGTGGATGCCGGGACCGATTCTCACGCCCGTCCAGTACATGGTCAGCTTCTGGGGATCGCTGATGGTGCAGGGCAACATCGTCGACATCAGTCCCGAAAAGGCCGTGGCGGACCTGGCGCCCCGAGGAGTGTTGTTCATCGCCGGCGACAAGGACCAGCTCATCCCTTGCGAGCACTCGCGGAGGCTGCACCGGATCTATGCCGGACCGAAGGACCTTTTCATCTGCCCCGGGGCGGGGCACGTCGAGAGCCACGGCCTGTGCAAGGCCGAGTTCGAGAAACGAGTGCTGGAGCACTTCGGAAAGTACTTGTCCGTCAAGACGAACGAGGCCGCGCAGGGCGTCGAGAATCCCCCGTTGCCCGCGGGACGGTGACCGTCGCCTGGGCCGGCCAGGCAGCCTGTTCGGCTGCGACGGACACTATTCCTCGTCTCGCGGCGGCGGCCCCACACGGCGAACCACGGCCTCGGGAGCGCGCCGCAGGAACTCTTTGAGGACGCACATCTGCCACGGGAACGTCACCGTGCGCACTCGGCGTTCGACGGCCGTCGCCATGATTCGCACAGCCTCGTCGACGTCGACGGCGAAGAGCATCTTCTTGTAGGCCGCGGTGAGCGGCGTCCGGACGTAGCCCGGGCAGAAGGTCATCGCGTGAACGCCCGTGCCGTGCAGGTCCATCCGCAGACCGTTCATGAACGCATGGACGGCCGCCTTCGACGCACAATATGGCGAACGGCCCGGGACCGCGAAAAACCCCAGCACCGACGAGACCGCCGAGAGCACGCCAGTGCCCTGCGCGATCATCGCCGGCGCGAACGGCACGACCGTGTTCGTAGCTCGGCGCGCCGAGCCACCAGTCCCACTACGGCCCCGGCCTCTGCATAGTGGCGCGCCAGCCCCTCCCCGATGCCGCTCGACGCGCCGGTGATGAAGACTTTCATGATTGCGGGGCGCCAGGCTGCAGGAACTCGATGCGGTTTCCGAAAGGATCGCGGATTTCGAAGCGGCTCTGTCCGGGCTGCTGCACTCCGTCGACGACCACGATGCCCTTGTCCGACAGGCAGCGCCGCCAGCCGGCCAAGTCGTCTACCTCGTAGGCGACGTGGGCCTTCGTGATCGATCGGTCGAAGCCGTCCTCGACTCCGACGTGCACCTGGAAGTCTCCCTGCTCCAGCCAGAACCCGCCCCGTCGCGCGAGAGGTTCGGGTTTTGGAACTTCGCGCATGCCGAGCACACCGCAATAGAAGCTCCGCGCGGCGTCTTCGGCCCCCCGAGGGACGGTGATCTGCACGTGATGCACGCGAACGATCCTCACGGACGGGGAGGATAGCACGAGCCTCCGTCCCTACGGTCGTTGCGGCCTCTGGAAAGGCGGAGACGTCTGGCCGGTGGGCCGGCCGGCGCGGAAAGGCAGAACGCTCAGCAGCGCTCCCACGGCCCGGTCGGTGTGCAGCTCCAGCAAATGGTCGTCGAAGGCCAACAGGCGTATGGTTTTCAGGTCGTCTGCAAACAGCGGCAGCCTGGCCACTTCCTCCCACGTCTCGGAGCGGTCGCTCATCTGCAGGACCACGATCCTCTGGTAGGGCATCCGCATCGAGAGGGTCTGGTCGAACTCCTGGTAGGCCAGGTACATGACGTCCCCCCGGCCGGCCAGCGCCGGGAGGTTGGCTCCGTGCTCCGGCGGAATCTTCAGATGTCCGAGCGGTACGAAGCTCTTGCCGTCCAGGTTCTGCCGCCATGCGACGCCCTTCTCGTGATCTTCGAATGCCATGACCAACCGTCGCGCCGTCGCCGCTGTGGACAGGCCGATGGCGCGTCCGTTGCCGACTTCAAGGGGAGTCATTGGAGCCCAAGGGCCCATCGAGTTGGTAGAAGTCTTCAGCGGAATCCAGGACCATAGAATCCTGTCTCCCTTGATGCCGGCCCACCCCCAGAGATTCGTGAAGACTTCCAGCGTTTCCTCGCGCCAGACGACGGCTTGCGTGAGGTTCTGAATCTCCCAGCCGTGAGCGATCGGCGGCGCTTGGCCGAAAACCGCATCGGGCATCCGCCTTGCCCGGAAACTGCCGGACTCCAGGTACACCAAGAAGAACCCCGAACCGGGAGCCGTGGCCACGACGGGGCAGGTCGCTCCAAGCGACTCGACGCTGCCCAGGACCGTCCAGATAGCGTCTTCCCAGCGCTTTCTGAAAAGCCGGGTCTCTCTCTTCTGTCCCGGCTCCTCGCACTGCACGCAGGCGATGACGGATTCGCCGGCGCAGGCGATGGAAATCTCCGAGGCGGTCGACACCTTGCCCGTCAGCTGGACAGGCTGACTCCACGTCAGCCCGCGATCGAGGCTCTGGAGGGCGATTGCCTCCTGGTGCTCTTCCCCGTGCTGCCGCAGGATGGCCGCCCCCACTCGGTCCCCGCTTCGAGTCAACGCCACCTCAAGCGTCTTGCCCTCGGGCAGCAGTAGAAAGTGCACCCCTCTCTTGTTGTCGAAGATACGCGTGCGGAACCGCAAGGGAACGATCGCGCTTCCCGCGGTCAGCGATCCCTCGTAGGCAACGCCCGATTCCAGGTTCTCCAGCATGAAGTCCCGGGCGCCCGCGGCCACCACGTGGGTCCTCACCTTGGCGATGTTTGCGAAGTACTTGAGCGTCATCTCCACCGAGGCCGGCTTCGAAAGCCAAACGTGGGCCTGAGAACCGCTGACCGTCACCTCACGAACTGCGGGAAGCGCGGCCGCAGGGGCCGCGGTCGAAAGAGAAGCCGCCGGCTGCGTGCGCGAAGTCTCGGCAGGTCGTCTCCAGGTTCGCCAGGCTGCCGCACCCAAGGCGAGCGACAGGCACACTCCCACGAGCGCCGCAGGCTGCCAGCGCCATCCTTGGAGGCGGCTCGCGGCCATCGTCGGAGTCGCCGGCAGGCGTACGGATTTCACTGCTTTCAAGCTGCGCTTCGAGACGACCGCAGTCGCCGCCCCCGAGCTGTCCATCCCGGACCGGAGCGCCCGCGGGAGACGAGCGGTGTCGGGCCGGGGCACCACGAACAACTCCAGCCGTTCGGCCACTTCCGCCGCGGAGCCCGGCCGCGCTATCGGGTCCAAGGCGATACAGTCGCCGATGAGCTGCTGCAGCTCGGCCGGCGTGTCCGCGCGAGCCTCGGCCAGAGAATGCGTTCGCCCGGCCAGTTGCCGTCTCAGGACGCCTTGAGCGTCCTCATCCATGAAGGCCTTCTTGCCCGCGAGCATCTCGAAGAGGATGGCTCCCAACGCATAGATATCCGCCGCGATGCCCGCCGGCTTGCCCACCAGCAGCTCGGGAGCGATGTAGCCCGGGGTGCCGAAGACGCGGTCCGCGGCCGTCACAAGGGTCTGTTGCTCGCCAATGCCCTTCGCCAGGCCGAAGTCGGCGACCTTGGGCGTGCCGTCGGGCGCAAGCAAGATGTTCTCGGGCTTCAGATCTCGATGGATGATTCGAGACTGATGAGCATGCTCCAGCCCCTGTGCGATGCCCGCGGCCAGGCGCGCGGCCTCGTCCACCGGCAGACGCTCCTCGCG
>JACQFU010000305.1 GCA_016199905.1 Candidatus Wallbacteria bacterium | reverse complement strand
GAAGGTATCATCCTCTGCTACCTCGCCGCGGGCCGCCGGGACATGGCCCAAAGGCACCTCGTGCTGGCGAGCGCGGCGGGGTGTGTCGTGGCGCCGGAGCTGGCGCGGCGGCTGACGTAGAGGAGGAGCTTCCATGGCGGCGCAGAAGAGCAAGAACGATGCGGTCATCCTGAGCGCGACGCGGACGGCGACGGGCAAGTTCGGAGGCACGCTGGCGGCGCTCGCGGCGACTGAGCTGGGTGCGGCCGCTGTGCGCGAGGCGGTTCGCCGATCGGGCGTGAAGCCCGAGCAAGTCGACGAAGTCGTTTTGGGAAACGTGGTCTCTGCGGGCCTCGGCCAGAACCCTGCTCGCCAGGCGGCTCTGGGCGGCGGGCTGCCCCCGTCGGTGGCGGCCGTCACGATCAACAAGGTCTGCGGCAGCGGCCTCAAAGCCGTGATCCTCGCGGCCCAGGCGATCCGCGCGGGCGACGCCGAGATCGTCGTGGCCGGCGGGATGGAGAACATGAGCCGGGCGCCTTACCTGCTTCGCGAGGCCCGCAACGGACTTCGATTGGGGCACGGCAAGATCGAGGATGCCATCATCCGCGACGGCCTCTGGTGCGCCTTCGGCGACGTGCACATGGGCAGCACGGCGGAGGCCGTGGCGCGCGAGTACAACGTCAGTCGCGCGGAACAGGACCGCTACTCTGCCGAGAGCCACGCCAAAGCCGCAAGGGCGCAGGACGCGGGTTTGTTCAAGACCGAGATTCTCGACATCGAGATCCCTGGCAAGAAGGGCGAGAAGACGCTCTTCGCCGTGGATGAAACGATCCGCGCCGACTCGACTCCGGAAGGGCTGGCGAAGCTCAAGCCTGCCTTCGAGAAGGATGGCACGGTGACGGCCGGCAACGCGCCGGGGCTCAACGACGGCGCCGCGGCACTGGTCGTGGCCAGCCGGGCAAAGGCCGAGGAACTGGGCCTCGAGCCGCTAGCCACGATCCGCGCCTACGCCACCGGGGGCGTCGAGCCCAGGTGGGTCATGATGGCGCCCGTGGAGGCCGTGAAGCGGCTGTTCGCCAAGATGGCAGTCGGACCCGAGCACTTCGATCTCATCGAGTCCAACGAGGCCTTCGCGGTGCAGGCGATCGCCGTCGGCCGCCAGCTCGGTTTCAACTTCGACCGAGTCAACGTGCACGGCGGCGCCGTGGCTCTCGGTCACCCGATCGGCGCCAGTGGCGCGCGCATCCTCACGACGCTTCTGCACGCGCTGGCCGCGCGAGGCGCCCAGCGCGGACTGGCGACGCTCTGCATGGGCGGCGGCAGCGGATTGGCGATTGCGGTCGAGCGGGAGTGAGCGGAGGGTTCCGCACTCCTGTCTCTAACTCCCCGTCTCCTGCAGCCCTTCGCGCCGTCTGCTTGCACGGTCGGCGATCGGGTTCGGGACTGCGGCAGCTCGAGCGTGATCTACGCAGAGCCTGGCCCAAATGGGACCGGTCGATTCCGGGTCTGGACTCGGGGGCTGGCAATCGACACCGTTCGAAAGCGGTCGAGGATATCTGGTGCGCTCGCGCATCCTCGACGCCACTTTCGCTGATGCCAGCTTCACGTTCCAGGGGGAGGAGCCTCGCCGGGACCGAACACCTCTCGCACGAGACTTTCGAACCAGGCTGTCCGCTCCTCGTCCCGGAAGAGGTCCCGGAGGGCTTTGCGGATGTACGCAAGATCGAGGTTGTGGAGCTGGACGCGCATGAGACTTTCGATATCGACTTTGTCCTTGCCTCTAAAGAACAGCAGCTTGAAGAGCAAGGTGTCCTCGACGGACAACACCGTGATCCCGGATGACAGGTCTTCCACATCGACCCGCTTGCGCCTTTCGTAAGCCCAGTCATAGAGCTCCCAGTCGGGAAAGAACACGTCCACTCGGATTTCGTCCACGACGGCCTCGAAGTAGGAGAGCTCTTTCAACTGCGAACGGCACGCGTCACGCTCGACGCAGGCGCCGGCTCCTTCGAGCGCTCGACAGACTTCTTCGAACCGTTCTGTCGGCACGAACACCGATACGTCGACGTCCAGCGTCCCTCGAGGGTATCCCCACACGTCGAAGGCCAGGGCCCCGCCTATGGCGTACTCGATCCCGGCGCTGCCGAAGGCCTCGGCAACCCGGATGGCGATGCGCCATGCGTCAGCGTTTACGCGCATTCCACCGGTAGCCTTCGCGGAGCCTGGCCCAAAGTCTTCGGCTGCTCTCCGGCAGCGGAGGCCGCATCCGAAGGATCTTCTGCGGATCGGGATGCATGTTCAGGGAGATGACGGCCGTCCGGCAGACCGCTGCTACAATGCTCACGCGCTGCCCAGTCGTCATTGTGCGATAAGGAGCGAGCTTCGCTTCGTCTCGAGCGCGGATCGCATCGGCGCGAAAGCCCTTGGCGAACCCTTCCTTCTTGCCGGCGTCTTCCGTCATCTTTCGACGACGATTCTACCTCGGCCATGCGCCTCCTTGCCGAAAGAAAGGCGCACGAGCGTTTTCGGCCTGCGTCTGGAGCCGCGCGTAGCCACCGGCTGTCGGATCGCTTTGCATCGGAAATCGGCGCAGTGTACAGTGGGCCAGGAGTCTGCGCCTCGATCGGGGGCGGCGAGTTCGGAAGCGAGTGGGCAGTATGGGACGAATGCTCTCCTCGGTGAATCGGCGCGGCAACTGGTCGGTTGATGTTGAGGGGCTGAAGCGGGGGCTGCGGATGGCTGTTCTCCTGCTGCTGGTCCTCGCGGGGCCGACACGAGAAGCGGCGGCGCTGGGGCAGCCGTTCTCCGTGACGGGCACAGCACCGAGCACGTGGGGTTGGGTGCGGAGGGACGGGGCCGTGCCGGCGGCTCGCAGCGGGCATGCCATGGCCTACGACGCGGCGCGCGGACGGGTGGTGGTGTTTGGCGGCCAGGACAGCGGCGGGAACTACCTTGGCGACACCTGGGAGTGGGACGGTGGGAGCTGGTACCAGAGGAGTCCGGCGACGTCTCCGGCACCGCGGGCGTTGCATAGTTTGGCCTACGACTCGGTTCGGAGCGGAACGACACGTGGGAGTGGGATGGGACGAACTGGGCGCAGAAGACCCCGGCGAGCGTCCCCCCGGCACGGCAAAAGCACGCGCTGGCCTTCGATTCGGCTAGGGGTAGGGTGGTGATGTTCGGTGGGTTGAGTAGCGACAACACCCACTACTTGCTGGATACCTGGGAGTGGAATGGCACGAATTGGGTACAGAAGAATCCGAGCAACAACCCACCCTACACAGGGCTTTATGCTTTTACCTACGATGCGGTACGCGGCCGAAGTGTGCTTCTGAGCCCCTCTTCGGCATACGGTACTTATGAGTGGGACGGAACGAACTGGGTGCAGAAAAGCGGCGTTGCGCCTCTCCCCAGTCGCACCTTTACTGCACTAGCCTACGACTCGGCGCGCGGACGGGTGGTATGCTTTGGAGGCACCAGCGGGTCCTCCTTGAATGATGTCTGGGAGTATGACGGAACGACCTGGGTGAATCGAAGCCCCGCACCGATCGCGAACCTGGGCATGTTCCCCTCCAGCAGCCAGCCCGCTGGTGCATACGACTCGACACGGGGCCGAATTGTAACCTTCGATACGGACGGCACCTGGGAGTGGGACGGAGCAAACTGGACCAAGAAGTTAGCGGGGGGGCCAGGCTATCGCACCGCATCTGCCATGGCCTACGATTCGGCCCGAGGCCGTGCCGTGCTCTTTGGCGGGTTGGCTGCCGTTGGCACTCCTCTCAGCGAGACCTGGGAGTGGGACGGAACGACCTGGGTGCAGCGAAACCCGGCTAACGTCCCTTCGCCACGCTCCGGGCATGCTATGGCGTTCGACTCGGCGCGGGGCCGAATTGTGCTCTTTGGCGGGCAGGCCTCGGGCGGCACGCTCAACGATACATGGGAGTGGGACGGAACAAACTGGGCGTTTCTAGATCCGCTCGTGTCTCCCAGCCCTCGGCGCAATTTCGCGATGGCCTACGACGTCACGCGAGGCCTGGTCGTGCTCTTCGGTGGCTTGAGTGCTGACAACACCACCCGTCTCAATGACACCTGGGAGTGGGATGGAACGAGCTGGACCCACAGGAATCCGGCCACGTCTCCCGCGATCAGGGATAGCCATGCGATGGCCTACGACTCCGCGCAAGGACGAGTAGTGCTCTTCGGCGGCACTCCCAGTTCGTTCAACGACACCTGGGAGTGGAATGGAACGAATTGGGCCCAAAGGAGTCCGGTCACGGCACCGCCAGAAACTTATGGCCACGCTCTCGCCTACGATTCTGCACGACGGCGGGTCGTGCTCGTCTCACGCTACACGTGGGAGTGGGATGGCACGAACTGGGCGCAAAGAGGGCCTCGCCCACTGCCGGGAACGAGCCCGCTAGGCCGGCTAGGCCACACTCTGGCCTACGACTCCGCGCGGGCCGAGGTCGTGCTGTTTGGTGGTTCCTCTAGCACGGGTATCGACAACGAAACTTGGATGTGGAATGGCGCCAGTTGGCTCAAGAGGAGCCCCGTCACGTCACCCGGAGCCCGCCGTGACCACGCCACTGCATTCGATGCTTCGCGAGGCCGACTCCTGCTCTTCGGGGGGAACGGCTCGGGAAATTTTGGGAATGAGACATGGGAGTGGGATGGCACGAACTGGTTGCAAAGAACTCCCGTTTCCTCCCCTGGATTCCGTTACGCCCACGCAATGGCTTACGACTCAGTGCGTAGTCGGGTCGTGCTTTTTGGAGGAGTTGCTTCAACCACGTACAGCAATGACACCTGGGAGTGGGATGGAACTAGCTGGGCGCAAAGAACTTCGGCCACGGCTCCGCCGGGTCGTTACGGCCACTCCATGACTTACGACTCCGCGCGGAACAGAGTCATGCTCTTCGGAGGAACGACGGGCCTCGGCGCATTGCCCAACGACACCTGGGAGTGGGATGGTACGAGCTGGACCCAACGAAGTCCGGCCACAGCTCCGTCGGGCCGCTACGAGCACGCCACGACCTATGACGTAACACGAGGTCGCATCGTCCTCTTCGGCGGGGTTGGCGCCACTTCATTGAATGATACCTGGGAGTGGGATGGAACAAACTGGACGCAAAGAAGTCCATCCAGCACTCCGTCGGCTCGCTCCCAGCATGCGCTTGCGTATGACTCCGCGCGCAGCCGGGTCGTGCTGTTTAGCGGGGTCAGCTACCTCAGTGACACCTGGGAATGGGACGGCACGACTTGGACCCAGAAAGGTCCGGCTGCCGGCCCAACGGCCCGCGCCGAGCACGCCGTCGCCTACGACACCACCCGCAACCGTCTCGTTCTCTTCGGCGGCGCATTCAATGCCGGCAACAGCACGCTTCTAGGCGACACCTGGGAGTACGACGGCTCGAGCTGGTTCTACGAGACGCCCCTGCCGGCCCCGGCGGCGCGTCACGGACACGCGCTGACCTTCGACAAGGCACGCTCTCGCGCTGTCCTCTTCGGCGGCTCGCTCGGCGCTACGGGCTCCGTCACCGCCGACACCTGGGAATATGCAGGCACGAACTGGTCCCTGGCGACACCGGCCACGTCGCCCCCAGCGCGGTCCCTCCACTCGCTGGCCTACGATGAATCGCGGCACCAGGCCGTGCTCTTCGGTGGTTCGGACGGCTCGAGCCTCCTACCGAACGACGTCTGGGAGTACAACGGAACCAACTGGAGCCAAAAGAGCTTCGCACTCGCACCCTCCGCGAGGCTGGGGCCGGCAATGGCCTACGACGCGCCGAGGGGACGCATGCTCCTCTTCGGCGGCCGTACCAGTGCGACGACCGATACCCTCGCGAACGATACCTGGGTGTACGACGGGACGAGCTGGCTTCAGAAGAACCCGGCGACAGCGCCAACGGCCCGCTACTCCCACACACTCGCCTACGACTCCTCCCGAGGCCGCGTCGTGCTCTTCGGCGGGTCCACTGGCGCCACGGGGCCGACCAGCGACGCGTGGGAATGGGACGGGACCAACTGGGCCCAGTTGCAACCCGCGGGCCCTCCCGACGCCCGCTCTCGTCAGGGCATGGCCTTCGATCCCTTCCGTGGTCGCCTCGTCCTCTTCGGTGGCCTCGCCAACGGCACCGGTTACGGCTCCTCCGACATCTGGGAGCTGCCGTCCGACCGCCCTCCCGCCGTTGCCGCCTTCCACGCCCCCGACGTGCCCGCGACCGGACAGACCATCACGCTCTCGTCGGCCTTCTCGGACCCCGACGGGGACACAGCCACCTTCCGCTGGCTGCAGACCGGCGGACCGCACGTCACGCTGAACAATGCGACCTCCTCCTCCGCATCCTTTGCCACGACGGTCTCCACGTCCTACGGCTTCGAACTGTCCGCCTTCGACGGGCGCGAGTTCACGGCCTACACCGTCGGCTCTTTCCGTGTTCTCCCGCCTCCAGGCATCGCCGTCAATCCTTCGACCACTCGTCAAGTGCCCGGCGCGTCCATCTCCCTGGCAGGCTCCGGCACGAGCCCCTCGGGCGGCACCGTGACCTACTCCTGGACGATCGCATCGCAGACGCTCGGCGGCTCCGGCGCCACCCTCTCGGCCACGAACACCGCAAACACCACCTTCACGGCGCCTGTTGCTGGCGTCTACATCGTTTCACTCACGGTACTCGATAGCTCCGGCACTTCTGCCACATCCTCCGTCACTCTGACCGTCGATACGCCGCCCGTCGCATCCGCCGGCGCCAACCAGGTTCGCAACATCGGCACGGCCGTCACGCTGGACGCGAGCGCGTCGTCGGACGCGGATTCGGATCCGCTGACCTACGCCTGGACTCGCATCTCGGGACCCTCAGCCCCCGCGCTGAGTAGCGCCGCGAGCTTCCGGACGACCTTCACACCCACCGTCGCCGGAATGTACGTCTACCGAGTCACCGTCTCCGACGGCCGAGGTGCCACGTCCACGGCCGGCGTCACCGTCACGGTCAACAGGCCGCCCGTTGCCAGGGCGGGCACGAGCCGGCTGGTGAACGCCGGCACGGCCGTGACTCTAGACGCCAGCACGTCGACCGACCCCGATAGCGACCCGCTCACGTACACCTGGTCTCGCAACGGCGGCACAGGCCCGGAGGTCGTGCTGAGCGTTCCCGATGGCGCTCGAACGACTTTCACCCCACCCGATCGGGGCACCTATCCCTTCCTGCTGACGGTCTCTGATGGCCGAACCGGCATCTCCACTGCAGCGGTTACCATCACTGCCAACGCGCTGCCCGTCGTCACCATCGCTGCGCCCCAGACTCTTCACGCCGGCGTTCGGGCCACTCTCATGGCCACTGCCTCGGACGCCGACAACGACCTGCTCACTTATTCCTGGACGCGCGCGATTCCCGCCGGAACCGGTTCCTCGGTGACGCTCTCCGGATTGACTTCATCCTCCGCATCGTTCACATCTTTTGTGACCGGCACCTACAACTTCAACCTCACCGTCTCGGACGGCCGAGGAGGAGTGGTCGTCACGCCGGTCGGGGTCACGCTGACCAACTCCCCGCCCACGACCTTCGCCGTCGCCGGTGCCCAGACGGCAAACGTGGGCACCGCCGTGCCCTTGACCGCGACGGCCAGCGACCCCGACGGCGATCCGCTCACCTACCAGTGGACGGTCACCGGGCCAAACTCCGGGAGCCTCGTGGGCGCAACCACGCTCACTCCGCTGTTCACGCCGACCGCGGGCGGCACGTACACACTTCGCCTGACCGTCAACGACGGTCGAGGAGGACTCGCAACTGCCAGCCTGACCTTGACGGCCAGCACGATTCCCGTGCCGAACACCGGCACCAATCAGCTCGTCAACATCGGCACGCGAGTGACTCTCTCGGGCAGCGGCTCCTCCAACAGCGACGGCTCGTCATTCACGTACCTTTGGACTCAGACCTCGGGTCCGGCGACGGCCATCCTCGCCG
>JACQFU010000358.1 GCA_016199905.1 Candidatus Wallbacteria bacterium | reverse complement strand
GGAAACTCGCGTCAGTGTCCTGATGAGCTTTGTCTACCTGGAGATGCGGCGGTTCGGTATCCTCAACGACTGCGAGACTACGATCGCCGAGCGTGAGATGGCTTCCTCCGCCCGGACACGCGGAATGAAAGGCCTGATGGGGCTTGAAGCGCAACGGCAACTGCTGGATGCCATCAGGCGATCCTACGCCTCTCCGCTGCAGAAGCGGCTTCTCATGGCCTATCTCGAAAACGAAAGCTCCGTAACCGACTTTCACAGACCCTTTACCTACAGCCAACGGCCTTACGGGTTTTGCAACTCCGCCTGTGCAACATCATTGGCTCGAATAACGCGTATAGTGGACTCGGGAGACCGCCACAGATGAAGTCCGCCAAGAGACTGAGAGCTATCGTGAGTGCTCGAGGAACCGTGAAGGTGCTCGATCGCGTCGCGATGCCTGCTGGCGGCTGCGAAGTCCTGGTGCTGCCCTGTGGCGCTGAGCTGTCCCCCAAGCCGCAGCTCAAACCTCTCAAGCCTGCCTTGGAGCGACTTGCCGGCTTCTGGGCCGATCGCAAGGACATCACCGACTCGGTCGAGTATGCCGCCGAACTGAGACGGCGTCTCCAAACCAGACGCGATCGGCGTGGCTGACGGCCTGCTCGATACCAGCGTGCGGGTCGATGTTCTCCGCTACCAACCGCACCCCCGCCAGGTGCTGCGCGTCAAATCAATCGGCATAGCGTGACGAGACCTCACGGGTGGCGCGTGGTGCCCAGGGCGAGCCAGGGAGGTTCCTACGTCCGAGTTTCATGTCACGGTTGTTCGGGTCGGACCTGTCGAAAAACACCCGGGCGCAGACCGGCTCGAAATGACGCGCGTCATGGACTACCCCGTCCTGTTCGCCGCTGGGCAGTTCCGGGAAGGTGATCTGGCCGTCTACATCCCAGTCGACGCCCTGGTACCACGGGACGATCCACGCTGGGCTTTTCTCGAGGGTCACTGCCGGATCAAGGCGAAGAGACTCCGGGGGATCTTCTCCTGTGGGCTGCTGACCGAACTGCCGGACAGTTTGCCGGCCGCGCTGCCGGATGGCCCCTCGCAGAGACCGTGGCAGCAAGGAGACGCCGCCGCCGTGGCGTTGGGAATTGTCCAGTACGAGCCGCCGGAGCCGGCGTTGACGGGCGGCGAAAACGAAAAGAACCCGGGTTTTCTGCCCATCTACACGGACATTGAAGGTCTGCGCAGATACCCCAAGCTCCTCGTCGTCGGAGAGCCCGTTGTCCTGCTCGAGAAGGTCCACGGCTGTAACGCCCGCTACTGCTTCAAAGAAGGGCGACTCTGGTGCGGCTCACACCACCAGATCAAGCGGCAGTCCGCGGATAGCCTATTCTGGCGAATGGCGGAGAAATACACCTTGCCGGACAAGCTGGCCCGCCGCGAAGGATGGGTGTTCTACGGCGAGATCTTCGGCTGGGTGCAAGACCTGCGCTACGGAGCCACAAGAGCAACCGACTGCTGGCTGGTGTTCTTCGATGTCTTCGACCCTCGGAGTGGTCGATACCTCGACTGGAATGCCGTCGTTGAGTTGGCCGCTGAACTGAGTCTTCCACTGGTCCCCGAAATCTGCCGAGGCCCCTGGTCTCCGGAACTGAAGACCCACGCCGAAGGGATGAGTGAAGTCCATCCAGGCACGCTTCGCGAGGGGTTCGTGGTCCGCCCTCTTCAAGAGCGCATCGACGATCAGCTTGGCCGCGTCATCCTGAAGCTTCCCGGGGAAACGTATCTGACTCGAAAGTGATGGACGTAAATGGCAAAGTTGGCACGGTACTCCGGCGCTATCGGCGACGAGGACGCAGAACGCATGCTCGCAGCTATCCACTCCGGCCGAAAGACCAAGAAGCGCCTCCCGAAGCTGTGACGCCCGTTCTCTTCTGTTGGCCCACGCACACTCCCGGCAACCTCTCGTTTAGGACTCTCCCCCCCGCTCGTGCTCGAGCAGCCACCGCTTGCGGTCGAGCCCGCCCGCATACCCCGTCAGCTCGCCGCTTGCGCCGACCACACGATGGCAAGGCACCACGATCGAGAACGGGTTCACGCGGTTCGCCGCGCCCACGGCCCTGGCCGCGCCTGGCCGGCCGAGTTGTCGCGCCAGCTCGCCGTACGTGCGCGTCTCGCCGAACGGGATGGCGCCGAGAGCCCTCCAAACGGCCTGCTGAAACGGCGTGCCACGGAACTCCAGTGGGACGGCAAAGCTCCGCCGCTCGCCCCGGAAGTACTCCGCCAGTTCCTCCTCGGCCCGATCGAGCACCTCGTGACGCGCCGCCGGAACGGCGCCCAACTCGGGCTCGGGGTCATGGCCCTCAAAGTAAATGCCCACCAGCGCCGCGCCGGTGGCGACCACTCTCAAGTCGCCCATCGGCGACGGTACGTTGCGTTGGAACAATGCAGTCACGGTCCTCCTCCTTCTGTCAGTCCCGTCCATAGATGCATCGCGGCGTACGCGCGCCAGGGCTGCCAGCGTAACGAGAGCTCTTCGGCCGCACGCGCGCTCGTTGCGCCGAGGGCCTTGCGAAGGGCGAGATCGCCGGCGGGAAAAGCGTCGGGCCACCCGAGCGCGCGCATCGTCACGTAGCTCGCAGTCCAGTCGCCCAGTCCGGGCAGCGCTCGCAGTTGCGCCGCAACGGCCTCGGGCGCCGCCGTCGCGTCGAGCGCGACTCGGCGCTCCAGGACGGCCCGGGCCAGCTCGACGATTGCGCGAGCCCGGGCCTGCGGCAGGCCGATCGCGCGGACGTCTTCCAGCGAAGCCTGCGCCAGCACGTCGGCCGCCGGAAAGATGCGTTCGAGCCCTTCCGGGCATCCCAAGGCGGGCTGCCCGAACGCACGGGCCAGCCTGCCGCACAGGGTAACGGCGCCTCGAACGGAGACCTGCTGCCCGAGCACGGCGCGCACGGCCAGCTCGAAACCGTCGAACGCGCCTGGCACGCGCAGACCCGGGTGCCGCTCCAACCCCACCGCCAACAGCGGGTCCTGGCCCAGGTGGCTGTCGATCAGCGCCGGCTGCGCGTTCAGGTCGAAGAGCGCTCGCAGCCGGGCAACGACCTTCACGAGTCGGGTCGCGAGCGTCAGTGAGACTCGGGCCAGCAGCGCCGGACGCGTCTTTGCGGCCGAGACCGCGACCCAGCCGGTCTTGCCGTCGATGCAGACGGTGCGCCGGTACTCGCCGTCCTCGACGGTCTCCACGCCCGGCAGCGCGCGTCGGCCAAGAAAGCCCAGGAGCGCTTGCCAGTCGAACGGCGGGCGGAAGTCCAGACGCAGGACGATGCAGTCGCGAGGCGCGCCGGGCGGCGCCACAGCCCGGCGCACGGCCCCGGGCGAGCGGCCGAATCGTGACTGAAACAGTGCGTTGAATCGCCGAACGCTCTCGAAGCCGGCCGCAAACGCGACGTCCACGATCGGGAGCGCCGTGTCGTGCAGCAGTTGCTTCGCGAGCGCCAGGCGAACCGTCTGGGCCAGCTCTACCGGCGAGACGCCCAGTTCGGAGACCATCGCCCGGCGCAGATGCCGCGCTGTGACGCCCAGACCCTCAGCCAGCTCGTCGACGGAGCCCTCGTTCAGGCAGCCCGACTCGATTCGCGCCGCCGCCGCGCGG
>JACQFU010000304.1 GCA_016199905.1 Candidatus Wallbacteria bacterium | reverse complement strand
TCGGCCTGCTCGCGCAGCCGGCCGAACATTCCTTCCAGTTTGGCAAGCGAGATCGCTTGGCCCGAATGACGGCAGAAGAAAACAGAGCGCGTCTCATCCGGCAGCGGAAGCTGCTCCCGAACCGCCCGGTAGGTCTCCAGAGTCCTGCACAGAGCGGCGCCGATGGGGACCAGACGGGACTTGAAGAACTTCGTGTCCCAAATCGCAAGGACTCGATCGGCCGGATCGACGTCGCAGCATCGGAGGCGCAGCGCTTCCCCCGGACGCAACCCGGCGCCGTAGAGCACCAGGAGCAGCGTCCGACAAGTAAGCGGCTGCACCGCAGAGCGAGCCGATTCGAGTATCGAGGTCGCCTCAAGAAGTCGGCTCAGTTCGGGGTGCGAGTAGATGTAAGCTTGGAAGGAGCGGGGAATCCGCGGAGCGGCATGCGGGAGCGGCGATGTTGCGAGATGGCCGCGCGCGACCAGATACCTGAAGAAGCCACGCAGAGTGCAGTGCTTCCGCTCCCAGAAACGAGTTGCAGGCCCCGTGCCCTGGCAAAAGGCCTGACATGCATCGCGGCCAATAGAGTTGACAAGCACGTCTCCGATGACACGCCCAAATGAGCGCAGAATCCGTACATCCACGGTGAAGACGGCTCCCATCGAACGTTTGAGGGTGATGTAGCTCTCGATGGCTTTGGTGAGCTTCATGCCAAGCCCCCGAGATCGTCGAATGCAACCCGGCGTAGGGAGACCAGATCGACCTTCGCATAGATGCGCGTAGATTCCGGGCTGTGGTGGCCTAGGTGATCCCCGATCTCCTTGAAGCTCAGACCGGATTCCACCAGGTGACGGGCGCAAGCATGTCGGAGCCCGTGCGGGCCTCGGCCCTTGTTCGTCGATTCCCGTCCCAGTAGGTGCCGATGGACGACGCCATACAGGGCCCCCGCGGATAGCGGTCGGTGCGGGGCCAGCAGCGTCAGAAAGACCACGCGACTCTGGCTCTTGGGGCGGCCATGGCGCAAATAGCGCGCGATGGCGTTGCCCACCGTTGGCTCCAGCGGCAGCACCTCGCAGCGCGAAGTCTTGGAGCGCGTGACGGAGACTTGCTCCCCTCGCCAGTCGAGATCCTCGAGCCTGAGCCGACGCACCTCACCTGAGCGCCACCCGTAAATGGAAAGTAACCGAAGGATGGCCTGATCGCGGAGCTGTGCCGGCTCATCCCCAACCGTATTGGCGAGCATGCGACCGACTTCGTCCCAGGTCGGGCCGAGTGGCAGACCCTCCTGACGGTAGATGCGAGGCATCAGAATCCCCGCAGCCAAACCGCGCCTTACCCAATCACGGCGCTCGCAGTGCGCGAACCACGAACGCAGCAGCTTGGCCGATGTGTACAACGAAACTCGGTTCCAACGCTGGGCCATGTGCTGGAAGTAAGAGTCGACGTGGCTTGCGGCGACGTCACCGAGCGCGACACCTTGCTGCTCCAGGTGAACCAGAAACCGTTCAACCTGCCATCGGCCAGATCTACACGTCGCTGCCGATAACCACCGACTCTCGCGTTGCGCCGTGATGAAGTCATCCAGCTGTTTGTCGTAACGACCCGCCACTGGCGCGGGCGCGTGGTCAAGTCGTCCGATGGCTCGCAGAAAGTCGAGCGCAACAGACCGAAAGTTTTCCGCAGGCCACTTGGGCCCCCGCGCTCGTCTCTCCTCGACGCGTCTGGCAGCCCACACGTTTGCCAGCTCGCAGATCTCGGCCTCGGCGAAGTGATGGTTCGTCGGCCAACGCCCAACCTCGCGAGCTACGCACAAGCAGTACCGACCTCGCCTGACCAAAGTGCCCAGTGCCGCGCCTTGGGCAGCGATGCCGCCCAGATACTCGGCGCGCTCGGCCGCGAGCGGCCCAGTCCGATGCCGCCGAAGAACCGCGGGCTTCGAAAAAAGTGTCTCGAACATGGCTTCCCCCTCCAAGGAGAGAAGCCAACCACGCCCGCCCGAATTATGTTGCGAAGTTCAACCTCGAGACCGCATCAAAGCAGGCCCTTCGGGATCTTCACAACATAATTGAGTTCACAACATAACGCTTCCGGTTCCCACAGCCGGGGCCCGGGCCATTCAGGCAAAACGGCCAACGCTCACGACGTCCAAGGGCTCCTCGGTAGCCTCGAACTCGATATCCCCCTCCGTGGCTGTGAGTGCCGGGACTCCCGTGCAGCTCGTCACCTCCTGGTCCGCTGCCGGAACGGGTCGCGTTCGCAACCAGTTCGTTCAGGTCGCCGGCCCCCGCACCGTGCTCTCGAACGCGTTCGCGACCGTGACCACCTTCGTCGCGCCGGACTTCTTCGATGGCTCCACCTTGAACTACGAGTGGCTGCTTTACGCAAGCAACGCGCAGGGAGCTGCGGTGCCGCAGCCTGTTACCGTGCAGGTCCTCTCGAGCACTCCGCGCGCGGCGACTCTGCAGCTGGCGGGAGGCAACCAATTGCTGGTGCTGCCGGATCGCTTCCTGGAAGGCGGCATCCCGCTCACGGCCGAACGGCTGGTCCGTCTCGGAAAACTGTCGTTCCTGGTGCGCACGGCTGTCGGACAAGACGGCATTGCGGGTTTCGAGACGTACCTTCCGGGTTTCGGTGGCCGCGACTTCGAGCTGGGCCCCGACAGCGCCTATCTCGTGCGGTCCGCCGCCGGCAGTGCAATCCCACTGGCCTCCGTCCCTTGGCCCCAGGCGTTCGCCGCTCCTACCGTCGCGCCAGGATTGCAGCTCCTGGCCAATCGGGTGGTGGATGCGCTGGGGGGAATGGACGCCGCCCTGGCGAAAACGCGTTCGGGGTTCCTGGCGTTCCCGCTTGCCGGCGCAGGTCAGGGTGTCAGCTTCCGGGCGTACGTCCCCGGTCTGTCGGAGCGTCCCTCCCTGCCACCGGCCAGCGGCGTCGTCTTGCGTGTGACTCCTTGAGCGTCATCTCTCCATTTGGCGAGCGGCGGCTCCGGCCATGCCGAGGAACAAACCGCACACGATGACGAGGACCGTCCCCTCGCCGAGCCTCCACTCGAGCGCGTAGCCGGCCATCGGCAGCACCGTCGCGACCAGGAAAAACGGCGAACGATGGCCGAGCTGGATGGCCCAGTCGAGCGTGATCAGGGTGAGGAAGAAGCTGAGCAGCCCGAATCCCAGGTCGAGCAACATCCGGACGGACGGGTCGTAGACCAGAAGCGTCAGCGTCGCAGGCGTTCCGCCGGCCGGATAGAGCGCGCCCTCGAACACGATTGTGGATGCGCCCTCCGCGTTGCACTTGACGCCGACGGGCAGCGAGCCGCGATCGCCCAGCGACCGTTGCAGCGCTTGGTAAGCGTCGGCCTTTTTGTCGGCGACTTCGTCGCCGCCGCCTCCACCGCCTCCGCCGGCGGCGTTACCGTAGAGTTCGCCGCCCACGGCGCTGCCGTCCGCGGCTGCCTCGTCTTTGCCCAGGGAGGGCGCCTGCATCGGGCCGGAAGCCGCGAGGGCGGACGTCGGCGCAGGCGCGCTGACCTCGCGTTCGTCGTCGGCCAGCTCCCTGGCCGCGTCGGGCTCCGGTAGCGCGCCGGCGAGGCTCTTCTGGGCGCGAGCGGGCGCGTCGGTCCGCTCCTGAGTAAAGCCGGCCTTGAGCCGATCCCGTTCGAAGCGCTGTCTCGCCTTCTTCCCGGCGTGCCTCAGCTTGGCCATGCGGCCGATGCCGCCCGTCGCCATGCCTTTTTCGGCTTCCATCGCGGGTCGCGGCGAGCTCGGGTAGTACCGGCCGTTTTCACCGTGGTCGAAAGAGCTGCCGCCCCGCGTCAGCATCGTGCTCACGTTCTGCCTGCCCGTAAAGGACGTCACCACTCCGAGCGCCCCGCCCACCCATACGAGCGGATTGCCGAGGATCGCGACGGCCTGCATCGCGCCGGCTACCCTTTCGGCAGGCAGCGGCTGCCCGCGCTGATCGAGCCCTTCCGACCAGAGCGCAAGCGCCCGGCCCCGCGGAGTGGTCACGCCGATCTCCAGGCGATCCACGGGTGCGTCGCGAACGATCGGCAAAGGAAGCAGCCAACGTTCCACGGCGCCGCCGGGCGGGCCGTCTTGCGCCAGATAGGTCAGCTCGAGAGTGAAAGGCTCCAGTGTGTCGGGTCGGCCCTTCGAACGCACCAGCGGGATCAGCAGGCCCGACTTCGACTGGCCCGGCTTGCGCGGTTCGTTCTGCACCTTGCAGTCGAGCGGCACGGCGCCTTCGGGGAGGGATATCTCCAGGTGCTGGCGGGAGTTGTTGCGCAGCGTCAGCTCCATTCGCGAGGCCGTCCAGCCGGCCTGGCCCGGGATCACGTCGAGCTTCATCCTCGAGATGTCGAACAGCGGCGTGTCGATGCCCTTCTTGCGTTGCACGTCCAGCGTCAGCGCTCGGCGCCCTTCCTCGCCGCGGAAGGCCAGCGGGATGCCCTCCGAGCGCAGCGATGGCGGAAGCTCCTCCGGATCGATGGGGCGCAGGTCGCCCGTGTCGGTAGCCCGCAACTCGGTCGACTCGTCGGCGCGCACCGCCACGAGCGAGACGTGCGTCGATGCGCCGCGAGCCTCGGGTGGCGCCAGCACGATCGACCCCGGGGGCTGGCGCCGCACGTGCTCGATCGCAAGCACCCCTGCGTCCGAGCGGAAGCGGTCGAAGAGCACCTCGACTGTCGCGCCCTCCGCCTTCCAGCTCTTCACGGCTTGGCCCGTGACCTCCAGGACGTCGGTTCCCGGGGGGACCGCGAGGGTGACCCCGGAGAGCGCGCCTCGAGTGACGCGATAGGTCAGCTCGGTGTGGCCGGAGACCTTGATGCCGTCGAGCTTGAATCCCGTCGCGCTTTCGGCCTCGAAGCGGGCCTCTTCCTTCTGCTTCGGGGTCTCGGCAGTCTTCTCGCCCTTCTCGAACCAGCGCACGAAGACGCTTCCCGCCATCCGGACGACGGCGGTGGCGCGAGTCTCTCCGCCTTCCTCACGCGCCGAAGTGCTCAGGGAGGGGACGATCTCGATGCCCCGGCCGGTTCCCGGCAGACGCACGGCGACGCGATCGAGCGGCGTTCTGGGCTGGTCCCATTGCAGCCAGCCGGCGTCCTTGACGCGCGTCACGGGAACCCGGAAGACCGTCGAGACCGTGTGGTTGCCCTTGCCCCGCAAGTAGACGCGCAGGGCGCCACCGGGGCTCTCGGCCGTGACGTCGGCGGGCTTGCCGTCGACCTGGAGCGAGGAGACGGAGCCGGGGTTTCCGAGCGCGACCTCGTGGGGACCGTCGGCCAGCACGACAAACCGGTACGTAGCCGCAGCTTCCGCGTCTTCCCCGCCGACGCGCAGTTCGGTCTCACCCGATTGGGCGAGGACAGGATCGGGAGTGGGATGCTCCTCTGGCTCCTTTGATTCCTTCTGTTTCTCGAGCACGGCCAGGGTCTGCTCGATCGCCCTGCGCGGCAGGAACAGCCAGTCGCCGGCCGTGAGGACAGCCGCCGCGTCGGCGGAGCGCACGAAGACGAAGGGCGCCTTCGAGGCCGGAAGCTGGGCCGCCTGCAGCGAGCCCGCCAGCAACAGCACAGCTGCCGCGGTCGCCGCGCGCCGGGCGATTCGAAGTTTCCAATGCCGGACGAGGCACCCGAGCAACCCGGCGAGCAGCCCGAGGTCCAACGCCTGCACGCCCGCCGCCCGGGCCGGATAGGCTGCCTGCAGCACGGCCAGCGCCACCATCGCCAAGGCGAAGACGAGCAACCCCAGCCCCGCTCCGCCCGGGAACCCGCCGTAGATCACCGCGGCGGCACCCAGGCCCAACAGCAGGAAGAGCCCCTGATGCAGAACGGCCACGCCCAGCGCCGGTACGCTCTTCAAGTAGCGCACGCGCACGGCCGAGGCCGTCGAGGGTCCGGCCAGGTACGCCTTGCCGCTGTCCGCGGGAGGTTGGCGCCAGAGCCCCAGAAGGTCGCTGCCCTCGGTCCATCCTCGGTTGCTCGCGTAGAAGCGGTACCCCTCGGGCGGTTGCAGGCTCCACGACAGGCCGCGGCCCGTCACCGGCAGCAACTGGCACGAAGGCAAAGTGTACTCGAAAGAGCCGGCGAATCCGAGTTGGACCTCCGGACCCCGGTACTCGACCTCCAGCTTCGAGGCCGGCGAGTCGGGGCCGCGGGTCGCGTCGAGCGGCAGCAGCGGCGAACCGTCTTGCGCCCGGGAGACATCGACCGCCGAGCCGTCGCGCTGGGCCCGCTGGATCTCGGCGCCTGGCGGCAGCTTGAGCTGCAGGTACTGCCCCGAGCTGCGCCGCACTTCCAGCTCCAGGTGCGTGACCGTGCCGCCGCCCTCCGAGAACTCGGTCCGCACGGAGGCCGCGTCCACGGCGACGGTGGAGAGCCGGGTCTCGTCGTGACGTTCCACGGTGAACTCGAGCGCGGGCCCGGGCGACGAGTACTTGAAGGCCAGCGAGGTGGCGGCGGTCGTGCCGAACGCCAACCGGTCGGGCGGGACCTCCTCGATCCCCTCGAGCTTCGAGGCGGCGACCTCGACGTGGCCCTCACGCTGGACCGTCACGGAGCCCGATTCGAACTCGGTGGCGCGAGTCCGCACCAGCGGCACGCGGAACGTCTTCTCGCCGTCGGCAAGCGTCCGCTCGAACTGCAACGTCAGCTTGAGCTTCTTGTGGGAGCCCGGCGGGGCGGGCAACGACACGGCGTGGAATCCTGCCTCCGCCTTGGCGAGCTTCGGGACCGGCAGCTCCTTGCCTTCCATGTCCTGGATCCGGCTGATGCGCAGCCCTTCGGGCACCGACAGCTCCAGCGACGCCACGCGTCCGCGATGGGCCAGGTAATCGATCACGGCGAAGCCCTTCAGCAGCCCCTCTCCGACGCTCAGATCGGTCCGCACGTCGGCCAGCAGGTAGGGCTTCTGCTCGGCCGGCTGGCGAACCGCCGTGGTCGCAGGAGCCGGAGGAGCCGATGGAGCTGTCGAATCGTGATGTTCTTCCGGAGCGGGCTCCGGCCGTGCCGCCGGAGCGGCCTCGTAGCCCTCGACCCGGAACTCGCCGCCGGAGGCGAGGTCGGCTTCCAGCACCGTCTGGCCGTCCTTGCTCGTGACCTTGCCCTTCAAGCCCCCGACGACGTCGGCGTCGACGCCCTCGCGGTCGAACTTCACGACGGCCGAGCAGGTAGCCATCGGCGGCAGCCGCAGTTCGAACGGTTTCGCCTTGACGACCTCCAGGACGCAGCGGTGGCGCCCCTTGCCGGTCAGCACCACGCTGGCCGAAAGCTGCGGCGCGAGCACCTGGATCTTCTCCCGGCCCTGGTTGAGCTTCTGGAGGATCTCGTCGTTCTGCGTGCTCTCCTGGCTGGCATAGTCCTTGGCGCCCTGGACCGAAAGCAGCCCGTCGCCCCGGAACGCCCCGACCGCGAACGCGCCCTCCGCCAGGAGCACCGTCTGGTAGCCGTCCTGCAACACGTCGATGTCGGCGGTCAGCTCGAAGACCGCCGTCTCGCCGCTCACGTTGGCCGCGAGCTTGCCCAGGGCGATCGTATAAGCCAGCGGCGGCAGGGCGGTGGTCGTCTCGCCCTGTTGTCTGGACAGCTCCTCGGCCAGGCGGGCCATCCCTGCGGGCATCAGCCCGCGCCAATCGGCGTTGTCCAGCGCCTTGCCCAGCGTCTTCTCGCCGTAAGGGAAGAGGATCGGGCCCGGAGCATCAGGAGTGGCCGCATCTACCGGAGACATCGACACCAGCAGCATCAACGCAGCCGGCGCCAGCCACCATCGGATCGGCCGGAAGAGAGCATAGACCAATAGGAACGCCCCGCCGGACGCGAGCCCCGACGCCAGCGAGCCCGTGCCGGTATCGAGGTACTCGCTGGCGGCAAGCGCCAGCGACGCGGCCCCCAGGACCAGCAAGGCGCCGCCCAGCTTGCCCGTACGCGAGCCGCCGAGGACCAGCATCGGCAGCGCCAGCAGGGCCAGGTAGAAGACGACGCCGGAGACGACGTCGCCCAGATCGGTGCGGGCGAAGAAGAGCTCCAGCTTGGGCGCCGCGGCATCTGCCTTGAGCAGCCTGAGGCGATAGCTCTTTCCGTTCTGGGTCGTCGGGACTGGCGCAGACAAGCCGAGCAGCCCTTTCTTCACAAAGGAGCTCTGCTGAGCCTGGGCGAGCTGCGGTTCGGGGCTCGCCGCACCCTCGGCGGTTTCCTCGGCCGAGGGTGCGGAGGCGTCTGCGGAGGCGTAACCGCGATCGAGGGCGCCGCTCGGGGCGCCGCCCGCGTCCCGGAAATCG
>JACQFU010000303.1 GCA_016199905.1 Candidatus Wallbacteria bacterium | reverse complement strand
TGACATTCGCGTTGAAGTGGATCAGTTTCTGACCGGCGCCGACATCGCCGCTTCGGGTAATATCCGAAACCAGGCCGTTCCGGGGCAAGGGCCGCTCCACGGATCGGCTGTCGAAAATGGAGCTATCGGGTCAGAGGTTTGGCCAGTACCAGGTCGGAGAGCTGCTGGGGAAAGGCGGCATGGGCGCCGTTTACCGCGCGGTGCAGGTGGAGCTTGGGCGCGAGGTGGCGCTCAAGGCGCTGCCCGAGTCGCTCATGGGGCGAGGACCGGAGCTCGTAAAACGTTTCATGCGCGAGGCTTCGATCTGCGCCAAGCTCTCGCATCCGAACATCGTGAAGGTCTTCGACTTCGGCTTCGAAAACGACGTCTACTTCTACGCGATGGAGCTGCTCGACGCCACGAGCTTGGAGGACCGGATGGCCCGGTCGGCCGGGCTCGGTGCCGCCTTCACGCTCAAGGTGGCCCGCGACCTGGCCAGCGCCCTGGCTTACTACCTGCCGCAGGGCATCGTCCACCGCGACCTGAAGCCAGGCAACATCATGCTCCTGAAGGCCGGCGACCGCGCGGTTATCACCGATTTCGGGCTCGTGATGGACCTATCCGCCTCGCGGATGACGCGGGAAGGAGTCGTCGTCGGAACGCCGCACTACATCGCCCCGGAGCTGCTGGCCCGCGGCAACGCGACTGCCGGGGCCGATCTCTGGTCCGTCGGCGTGATTCTCTACAGAATGCTGTCGGGCCAGTACCCGGTCGGTTCGGATGCAAGAGATGCAATGCAGCTTTTCGCTCAGATTTCCACGCGAGAGCCGAAAGAGTTGCGAGAGGTGAAGCCCGACGTGCCCGTGGGACTGGCGACGGTGGTGATGAACTGTCTGACGAAAGACCTGGCGTTGCGTTACTCGACGGGGCAGGAGCTCGCGGCCGATCTCGAGATCGCCGCTCGCCGCGGGAAAGTCGAGCGCCGGGCCGTGCCGGCCGCAGACCCGGGAGCGGCGGTGCCGCTTGCCGGCAACGCGGCAGGGCCTTCCGCGGTCCGGCCTGGCGCGCGGCCAGGAACGGGCCCCCAACCGGCCGCATCTTCCACACGAGTCCCGGTGGCCCGGCCGCAGCCCCGCTTCCCGCCGACACCGCTGGCGCTCGGCTGCGCCTTGGCGTTCGCCCTGGCCGGCGGTCTCGCGCTCCACCGGCGCGCTTCTCCGGCGGCAAGCTTCTCTGCAGGACCCGTCGCGCCCGCGCGCCCTATCGGGGCCGAGTCGCGCCCTCCCGTCGCGCCGTCCGATCTCCTCGCGGCCATCGCCGCCTTCGCGCCGGACGTGAAGGCCCACCAGGCCGACGATCGACTCTTCAGAACGCCGGTCGCCGGACGCGCGAACCTGGCAGCGCAGATCTTTTCGCTCGCGGCCACCAGCCCGCTGGCGCTTCACCTTGCCCGGAATCCCTCCGCGCTGGCTGCCACCCTGGCTCCGGAGACTCCCTGGGAGCGGCGTTGCCAGGCCAGCCGCCGGATCTTCGAATTGCTGCAGCTCGACATCTGTGCCCGCGAGTGGGGCCACAAGCCCCCCTTTCGGGTTGTCGAGTCGCTGGCTCGGGCGATGAGCTTCGAGGACACCAACGTGGCTCCCGATGGCGATCTCACCAGGCCCCAAGCCGAATCGTGCTTCGCGCGCGTGTTCCCCGCGCCGGCCGCGTGGAAAATCGTCCATTTCAACCGGAGCGACGCCGACACGTACAACTATGCGAATCACCACGAGGACCCGCTGGCCGGCGCCGGCATGTTCCTCTCCACGACCGATCGGGTTCAGGACGAGAGCATCGTCGAAGACTTCGAGGTCCCGGCGGGCAACTACCGCCAACTCCTGTTCGCAGGGCTGATGAAGGACCTCGACGCCAAGCAGACCTACCTCGTCGAGCTGACGCCTCGAGGCGACCGGCACACTCTGGCCATTCCCATTCCGCGTCTGAGCTCCGCCAGCATTCGCGTCGGTTGGTTCGTCGCCACGACAAGGATGGCGCCCGGAGTCCTGCCCCCTGGCAACTACCGGCTGCGCCTCATCGCGCAGCAACTGCTGCTTCGGACGGTGCCGCGACCCAACTTCTCGGCACTGGCGCTGGTGCTGGTGAACTAGCGCGCCGCCCTAGCGAGCGCCCCCCAGCTTCAACACGAGCTTCCACTGCTGCGCGCTCACCGGCACGACGCTGAGTCGGCCGAGGCGGATCAAGTCCCAGCCGGCCAGCTCGGGCTCGGCCTTGATCGCCTCGAGCGTCACCGGCCTGGAGAGCGCCTTTTCGGGCTCCACGTCGAAGACCGCCAGCTTCGGATCGCCCAGCTTCGGGTCCGGATACGGGTCGCTCGCCAGCCGCGCTGTCCCCACCGCGGCCCGCACCCCGCCCGTGTGGTAGACCAGCGCCCGATCGCCCTTGCGAGCCTTTCGAATGTGGATCAGCGCCAGGTTGTTCGCCACTCCGTCCCAGACCGTGCGCTTGTCGCGGACCAGGTCGTCCCAAGAGTAGACTTCCGGTTCCGTCTTGAGTAGCCAGTACGCCATGAATGCCCGCCCGCTTTCGCGACCGATGTTACCCAGCGCTGACGCATGAGTCGGGGGAGGCTGGACTGACCTGGCTTTGTCGGGCGGCCGGTGAAAACTTCGTCGAGAAAAATGAGTAGACATCCGCTGGCCGACCTGGGAGAATAGGCTGGGGCGCAGGGGGGCTGTACG